>JAHIHJ010000230.1 GCA_018899795.1 Methanobacteriota archaeon | reverse complement strand
TTTGGCGACGACTTCGAACCCATAGACGGCATCATCACCATAGAAGACGGCATAATAAAAGACATCGAAGAAAAAAAGATCAACGCAGACACCATAATCGCCCCATGCTTCGTGAACGCTCACACGCACATAGGCGACTCCGTGATAAAAGACCCACCTTACCTTCCACTGGCTGAACTTGTCCAGCCTCCCCACGGGCTGAAACACAGGGTTCTTGCAGCGACTTCATATATAGACCTTGTCGCCTCGATGAAAGCCACTATACATGACATGATAAGAACAGGCACCTGCGCCTTTATGGATTTTCGTGAGGGCGGGGCTGCAGGGGTAAAAGCGCTCAATGAGGCTTCGAACGGTCTCAACATCGAATCAAAGGCTTTTGGCAGACCTCTGGACAATGACATGAGTTATCTTGATTCCTGCGAAGGGACTGGTCTTAGCAGCACCAGTGACCTTGAGATCGGCTTAATACAGGAAATCGTCAAAAAAACAAAAAATAAAGGGAAAAAGTTTGCCATCCATGCAGGAGAAAGAGATACATCTGACATCCTGCCTGCTATCGCACTTGAACCCGATCTTTTGATACATCTGATCCATGCGGAAAAAAAAGAGATTAAATTGATCAAAGAAGCGCATATCCCTGTCGTGGTCTGCCTTCGTTCGAATTTCATTACAGGGTCGGGGCTTCCGCCCATAAAAAAAATGCTGGATGAAGGCATAGTTGTCGCGGCGGGCACTGACAACGTGATGCTGAATTCGGTCAATATGTTCTCCGAGATGGAATTTCTCGCCAAGACGGCTCTTTACGATGACAGACAAGTATTTAAACTGTGCACACTAAATGGAGCAAAAATAGCTGGTATAGATAAAGAACTGGGCTCCATAAAAACGGGGAAAAAGGCAAGACTGATGATTTTAAATAAACAGTCAGACAATATGCATGGTATAAGGGATCCATTAGGCAGCCTTGTGAGACGTGCAAGACCGGATGATATTATCAGGATAATCTAAAAGAAAAGGAGATAGGTTATGGCAAGCAAATTGTATAAGAAAATATTGATTGCAACAGATGGGTCAGAGTATACGAAGAACTCGATAGATTATGGATTGGAACTGGCAAAGAACACGCAGGCAGAACTGCATGTGTTATATGTGATAGATACGGCAGCTTTTGCTTCGATACCCATGGATGCAGCATGGGAAAGCATGTATGAACTTCTCAAAAAGGAAGGCGATGAAGCTACCAGATACGCAGCAGAGAAAGCTGAGGCAGAAGGACTTACTGTAGAAAAACTTACAGTGGAAGGACATCCTGCAGAGGAAATAATAAAATACGCAGAAAAGAATTCTATGAACATTATCGTAATGGGTACACTGGGAAAAAGCGGTCTTGACCGATTCCTGCTCGGAAGTGTTGCAGAAAAAGTTGTGCGTGCTTCCAAAATACCTGTTCTTATAGTGCGTGGAAAAAAATAAAAGGAGACAAAAAATGGTAGATTCGCCAGAAGAAATATGTGTTGAAGACGTGATGATAAGAGAGGTTGCATCTTCCTCACTGCCTGGTTCAAGGGATGAAGTCCTTGAAATATTGAAAACGAAGCATATTTCAGGAGTTCCCATAGTTAAAAATGGAGAACTGCTTGGTATCGTTACGAGGACGGATTTGCTGAAGAATCCTGAAGAAGAGCAAATAGCGTTGATAATGACAAGGAACCCAATTACCATCTCGCCTGATAGATCAATAGCCGAAGCTGCCCGTTTGATCCTGGATAACAATATTAGACGTCTTCCAGTTGTTGAGAATGGCAAGCTTTCGGGTATTTTGACCATCGCGGATATAGTAGGCGCGATAGGAAAAATGAATATTACATCCCCCATAGGCGATTATGTCGGGAACAATGTGGTCTCTGTCTGGAGCGAAACCCCTATGAATGTAGTGGGAGCTATTATGGAGCTTGCTGATGTAAAGGCAGTTCCCATACTGGATTCGTCCATGGCTCTGGTGGGTGTGGCAGCAGATAAGGACCTGATAGGTGCAAGTATTATTGAGGATCGCACAGAAGTGTCCAATATGTCTTCCGGGTCAGATGACGATGCATGGACATGGGAATCCCTCCGCGATACGATGAGCCTTTATTACAGTGTCTCAAAGATCAACCTGCCAAATTACCCGGTTAAAAATATAATAAAGTTCAAGGGTGAGCCTGAGACTGCAGTGCTGAGTTCCCAGGTGAGCGAATGCGCCAAGAAAATGAGGCGTAAGAGGTTAGACCAGATCCCTGTAATAACAAGCTCAAGGATGCTCATTGGTCTTCTTCGCGATAAAGACCTGCTAAAAGCGATCGTCTGATCTTTTTTTTTTATTTTTCAAGCAATTGACTGATCCGGACAAGGGGTATTAATTCAACATCAGCGGATGCCAGAGTTCCTGAAGCCCCTTCTTCGCGGTCTACCACAGTTATAACGCGATGAATTACAAGCCCTTCATTCCTTAATACTTGTATGGCTTTTATCACAGACCCGCCAGTGGTAGTGACATCCTCCACCAGCAGCACTTCCCTGCCAGGTGAGATATCACCTACTATCTGTCCTTTTGTGCCGTAATCTTTTGCCTCTTTTCTGATCATCAAAAGGGGCAATCCGGTCTCAAGCGAGACAGATACTGCGATCGGTACGCCCCCAAGGGCAACTCCGCCAATGTAATCCGGCTTGATGGAATGGAGGTTCATTATTTCTGAAACCCTGGAGGCTATCAATTTCAATAATTCTGGATTTGAGCTGGCTTTTTTGATATCCACGTAATACTTGCTTTTCTTACCTGAAGCAAGCGTGAAATCTCCGGATTTTATGGCTCCGCAATCTTTCAGGGCATCTGCAAGGCGTTTCATCTACCATGGCTCCTTTTTCAATTTTATGTTATATCCGAAAATATTGGTCAGTCGATGGAGTATTGGGGTAAGGATGAGCACTGTAACTATTATCCAGGGGGATGAAATGAAATATTCGGTAAACCACACTGGATCAAAGATGTACGTAAGGAGCCAGGCGCCTGCGACAAAGTCAAGCTGGTCTATCAAGGGGAGTTCTGCCCCGCGCACGAAACCTATCCTTCGCTTGAAAAAACTTTTTATCAGATCGCCAAGCAGAGCCCCGAACGATAGTGTGATCACAGCGGTCAGTGTTGGAGCGACTATCGAAATATTGAACTCTGATGCAGCATATGATACAGCATATATCTGTATAATACCTGAAACGATCCCGCAGGCTGTACCACCGATAAGTCCCCTTATAGTCTTTCCGTCTCCGAATACTCTCTGCCCGTCATACCATTTCCTACCCATATCGATCGGTTTTCCCCCACCGAACACCACAGCCATTGGATTGGCAATATAAGCGGGAAGCATCAACCACATTGCCAGTATTACAGTCCCAAAAAAGTATATTATGATCTCAAACATATTCCTCAGGGAATTTTCAATTCCAGTTGTTCGACCTCAACGCCGGCTTTCTCGAAAAATTTCAGGGCTTGCGTGTCCGGATACACAGTCCCGTAAACAACTTTATTTACATTAGCGTTTATCAGCATTTTTGCACACAGGATGCATGGCTGGTGGGTGCAGTAAACGATCGCATTCTCTATGCTCACTCCGTGGATCGCTGCCTGGATTATGGCATTCTGTTCTGCATGGACAGCGCGGCACAGTTCATGTCTTGTCCCTGAAGCGATGTTGTTCTGCTCCCGTACACATCCGATATCAAGGCAATGTTCAAGGTTTCTCGGCGCGCCATTATAACCCGTTGAAAGTATCCTCTTTTCTTTTACTATCACAGCCCCGACCTGGTTGCGCAGACAGGTGGAGCGCTTTGCCACGATAATAGCAATTTCCATGAAATATTCGTCCAGTGTGGGTCGCATTCAGCGTTGAATATGCAGCAAACGATAAATAATTACCGAAACGACCAATAGCAAAAGGTAAATATGTTGGGTTATAATTTAAGTTCGTTCGAATCATTGGAAGGAGATTTTAATGACCCTGAGTATTGAAAAAACTATTGAAGCGTATGTTAAAAACGTTACCCTGAAACAGATGATCATCGTTCCTGCGATTCTTCTGTTGTTATCACTTTCTATCCTTGGTTATACAGCATACAAGACAAGTGTGCTTGTAGAGCCGGGGATGGAGAAGGACTGTAATACAAAAGTACTTTGGGGCTATTGTATAGGCTCGCCTGTGGAACTAGGGGTGGAATTCAAAGGTGGGACTGTTGTTATTTTTGACAGCTTAAAAACCCCGGATGAACTGAAAGCTGAATTCCAGGGTTATCCTGTTACCCAGGCAAGGGAATACGGTGGACAGGAGCGCAAACTGGTTCAGTTCGGTACAATGACCGAATCAGTTCACGGAGAACTGACAAGAAAAGTTAATTCAGAATATGCCAATCCTGAAATAAAGCAAATGGGAGAAGTGATCAGCAAACCCCTTCAGGATCAGGCGGTCCGTGCAATTATTCTATCTTTTCTGGGGATGGCGATCGTAGTTTATATAATATTCAGGTCTTTCATTCCCTCCATGGCCGTAGTGATTTCGGCTTTTGCTGATATCGTTTTCGCGGCTGCGATGATGAACGTGTTCGGAGTACTCCTGTCTCTAGGGACAGTGGCTGGTCTCCTTATGCTTATCGGATATTCAGTGGATACTGACATCCTCTTGACTACACGGCTTCTCAAGCGCAAGGGAGAGCTTAACGATAAAATAAAAGGGTCTATGTTAACAGGATTGACAATGACATTTACCACGCTCGCTGCCCTTGTTGCATTATATCTGGTGTCATCGGGTTCTTATATTATTTCTTCATTTACCCGCATCGATATTATAAGGGACATTTCAATGGTGCTTATTTTCGGTCTCATTGCGGATATCGTGAATACGTGGACTACTAACCTTGGCATCCTTAAGTGGTACATGGAGAAAGGTAAGGTAAAGCAGAAACATATTGAAAAACCCAAACAGAGGAGGCAAACAGCATGAACGAACAGGAACCTTTTTACAAAAACGCACGGGTAATATTGTTCATAGCAGTTATTCTGGGTTCACTTATAGTCATAATGCCCTCATATTCTGACGGTAAATTCGATACTAATCTTAAGTACGGTCTTGACCTTGAAGGGGGTTCCTGGCTGCAGCTACAGCTTCAGGGTGTTGTGGCGCAGGTGGATGCGGATGAAGGGAAGATAATACAGGCCGATTTCGGAAGACTTCTCAATGACCCTGCAATAAGGCTTGATGAAGTTGCAGAGGGATCTGTCACATTCACTACCTCAAAGGACACAGATAAAAAGACGATAGACGCCATGGGTTATGGTATTTCCACGGTTTCAAAAGGCGCTGACGGCGGGACGAGAATTACGCTGCAAACCAGTAAAGAATATTTGATCAAGAAATATCTGGAGAACAACCTGAACGCAGAGGTCATCCCTATCACGGGCAGGTTTATAACGGTGGAAATAAGAAAAGCTATCACACAGGAGGAATTGGAAGACTCCTTAAAACAGGTGGGTGGAAAAGTTATACCCCCTTTCAGGGTAGGTGTCAGCGCTGAAACGCTTGAATTAACTAAAAAGATACTTGAAGATAAATTAAACACCGCAGGGTTCAAAGAAATCCCGATCAGGACTGTAGGGGATAATTATATTATGGTAGATCTTGCCGGCATGGACATGACAACAGCGCGGGAGATCGCAGCAAAACCAGGAAAATTCGAGATAAGGATACAGGTGCAGGGAAATGAGACTGTGCATGTACTCTATGGAACAGATATCAGAAACGTTGACCCTATCCAGAAGGAATCCGTAAGGGTACCGGGTTCATCTGAAAAAGCTGAAACATGGGGTGTGCCTTTTGAACTCAGCGACGAGGGCGCACAGGCTCTGCGGGATGCAGCAATCCAGTACGGCGCTGTGACAAATCCTGAGGCGCATTACCTTAGCATGTACCTTGATGATAAACTTGTGTTCGATGCGGCTCTAGCTCGTGATCTTGCAAAGAATATCAAGAGCGTACCAGTGAAGAACCTTGTCGCGAACACGGGTCAGGGCGCTGAAGGAGAGAGAAAGGCAAGAGAGCTTCATATCCATCTTAGCGCCGGGGCGCTTCCTGTCAATGTGGAAGTGATAGGGTCTGGTCAGGTCTCAGCAGAACTTGGTGAGAAATTCAAGGAACAGGTGGTGTTTGCCGGAATAATAGCACTTATAATAGTAGCGTTTACCATCTATTTCAGGTACAGGCAGCCCAACATCATTATTCCCATGCTTGCCACTTCGTTCAGCGAAGTCCTGATAATCCTGGGTTTCACTGCTGTTGTAGGTTTCCAGCTTGATCTTCCCACCATTACGGGCATCATTGCGGTCATAGGCACAGGCATTGACCATCTGATAATCATAACAGACGAGGTGCTTGCCGGAGGCTCCATGCCGCCTGATAAAGTGTATAAGTCAAGGCTGACAAAGGCATTCGCTATCATAATGGCAGCCGCTGCCACTGTGATCATAGCCATGTCCCCGCTCCTGATCATGGGATTTGGCGCCCTGAGGGGATTTGCCATAATTACCATTGTCGGTGTGCTTATTGGCGTCGGGATAGCAAGACCGGCTTACGCACTGATCATTCAGGGTTTGCTCGTGGAAACATCTGATAAAAAGTTCGCTGATGAGGATTGACTACCGAAGCTTTTAAATTTTAGTTGATCCTTAAAGGCGAAAGCCTTTATTTTTGCCTCGGTGGCTCAGCCTGGCAGAGCGAGAGATTTGTAATCTCTAGGTCGAGGGTTCAAATCCCTCCCGGGGCTTATTTTTACAGGAAAAATAAAGGACAGGAGTTATTATGGATGTGAGCAAAGCAATACGATCAAGGCGAAGTATACGTGCATACGATCCCGGTGAGGTGGAAGAGGAAAAATTGTTAAGGATACTTGAATCCGGCAGGCTTTCGCCGTCTGCAGGGAACCGCCAGGAACGAAGATTCATAGTAGTAAGGGATGCCAGGAAAAGACAATTGCTTTCTGAAGCTGCAAAGAACCAGTCATTTGTTGCTGAGGCGCCCGTAGTAATTGCTGCATGTTCGGTTGAAACAGATTATGTTATGGCATGCGGGCAGCCAGCTTATCCGATCGATACCGCGATCGCGGTAGATCATATGACCCTCCAGGCAGTGGAAGACGGACTTGGAACCTGCTGGATAGGCGCATTCGATGAGAAAAAGGTCAAAGAAATATTAAATATCCCGGATAATGTCCGGGTGGTCCAGCTTCTGGCTCTTGGTTATCCCTCATATGCGCCGGGCCCCAGACCGCGAAAAAGTCTTGATGATATCGTGATGTGGGAGAAATGGAACCTTTAGCCTTATATTATCGGAAAGCATTATCGTCGGTTCACTATTGCAATGTACGAAGTGATCGAACTTGTGGAAAAATGTTCTCTCGGATGAAGGAAGAAATATTGTAAAATCTGCTGAAAAAGCGCAGGAAGCAGGCCACTACGGGCTTGCAAGAGAATTGTACCTGAAAGCCATTTCAAAGTTCGGGCAGGCAACAGAGATATCTGGGGATTTTAATGATATAAGCGTCCTTCGAAGCCTCATAAGTTATTATAGAGATCGGCTCAGAACGCTTGAAAGGGAAATGAGCCGCGATCCAGTATTAGAATCCAGGGCTTTTGCGCCAAAAAAAGAAACCTCTGATATTGAGTTATCCGAGCTTCTCAAAGGAAGCGGCGTGCAGGAATCGTCATTCGGAGCAGTTCTTCGGATAGCTATCGAGATCAGTCTCGAGGGAAGAGAGGGGCATGCAATAGGCACTGCCTTTATCATAGGAGATGCAGCCAATGTCATGGCGCGTTCGAGGCAGCTTGTTCTGAACCCGTTCGAGGGGCACAGCAGGGAAAAACGGAATCTGACAGACGCTGATATAAAGGATAATATCAAGGAGTTCGCGCAGCTTGATGGGATTTTCGTTGTTTCCGGGGACGGCGTTGTGGAAGCCGCGGGGCGGTATATCACCATGGATACCGGCAAAGTTAAATTACCCGGCGGGCTGGGGACAAGACATTCATCGGTCGCCGCGATCACTATGGCTACAGGAGCGCTGGGAGTAGTGGTCTCCCATAGCGGTGGAGTGATCAGGATATTCAAGGATGGGAAGATAGTGGCAACAGTAAAGCCCTGATATTTGTAGAGTCCGGATATTCGAAACATTCATGTTCAATATCGACCTTTGGGTATCAACATTCATACAGAATTACGATAAATATGGTAGAAATAAGACCCTTCAGGGCTACGATACTTAACCCTGAACTGGAAATAGAAAAGCTCGTCTGTCCTGTGTACGATACCATAGATGCCGTCCAGTACCAGAGATATGCCCGCGAAGAAAACAACATCATCCATGCAACCTCAAGAAGAAAAGACATGGACAGGGATGAGTTCATCGGGCATGCAAAAAACAGCCTTGACAGGCTGGTTGGATCAGGTATTCTGGTTGAACTGGAAAGACCGGCATTATATATCTACGGGATAATGTTCACGCTGTCGCCCGAAGTCCTTGCCCAGCTCCCGGAAAGATCGAGGAGAAGCCAGTATTTTGCTTTCGGGCTTGTATGTCTGGTGAAAGTGGAGGAACTGGAGAAAGGCAGTATCGTGGGGCATGAGAACATCTTTGAGATAAATACAAAAGAGAGATACAGGCTGATGAAATCTGCGATGATGAATTTCTCACCCATCGCGGCAGAGTACAGCATGCCTGACCATGCCCTCAACAACCTATTCGAAGAATACCTGGGGTTCAGGCGCCCGAATTTTGTGTTAAATCCGGATAAACCGCCGCTTGTGGATGTTACCTTAAATGGCAGCAGGCATCTGCTGTGGGAGATCACGGATAATGCTCTAATCGATAAAATCATGAAGATGGTATCCGGACAGAACATCCTCATACTTGACGGGCATCACAGGTACACAGCATCGAACATGATGCGGGAAAATGACGGTGTCAAATATACTATGATGATGCTTATGGAAGGAGGTGACAGGGCGCTGCAGCTTTTGCCCTGGCACAGGGCTGTGCGGAACTTTAGCCGGGAAAAACTTGATAACAGGATAAGAGAGAGATTTTCTATTGATTGGGAGGGCGGGGGTGGTGAGGAGTTCTATTCGAAGCTCAGGCTTCGCAGCAGTGAGTATGATGTGAAGCTTGGCATGTACGACGGGAAAAAATTCAGTATATTAAGAGCTGATGAGAACGAGGTCAGGGAGCTTTCAAAAAAGCGGGGTGAAATAGTGGGGCTTGACCTGATAGTTCTTCATGATTGGCTCATAAATCCGGTGATCAGGGGTAAGCCTGAAGAGGATGTGTCGTTCAATGCAAGTCCT
>JAHIHJ010000026.1 GCA_018899795.1 Methanobacteriota archaeon | reverse complement strand
TTGCTCGGCGATCAATACAGGAGCCTCTCCGCTCCACCCGTAAGAGCCGAACGCTGCACCCACTTTTGCTTTAATGCCAGCTTTACCTATTGAATCTATGAATTTTTCCATTGGCGGCAGCATCTTATAATGGAAGGTTGATGAGCCAAGAGCGATGGCATCTGCCATGGATTTGGTGTTTCATGATGTACTGAGATATACAACGATTAGTTTTGGCATTTTTTTCCCACCTTTTGAGACAGGGATTTCGAGAGCATTAAACCGATCTGATTAATCATGTTAAAATTGATTTTATTTATGGCTTTCGTTCATCAGTGGGTATAAAATTCTTTTGTCATGTTCAGTCAAAAAGCAAAATAGCCACAGAGGCGCGGAGGCACAGAGTAATTATTTCTCGGTGTTCTCTGTGCCTCGGTGGCTAATATTTTACGAAAAAAACCAAGCTATTTTACAGTCCTGTTCATGCGAGGGGGTTTCCGACATCCTTATGTTCAATAAGGATAATTCAGCATCACCCCATGCGGGGGTAACCAAGCGGCCAAAGGTGATAGACTCAAGATCTATTCTCGCAGGAGTTCGAGGGTTCAAATCCCTTCCCCCGCATACTTTTCCCTCGCTATTTTTCATCTTAATTATCTCGAACGTGCCTGAATTTATTTCTTCACACTTTTGTTGCCAACAATATCTTTACTGTTGTGCAGATATCCTATCTGTTAATGGAAATAAGGATCAAAGAGGTTTATTATGAACATGCAAGATGAAACAATGGTTGAAACATATGTGATGAATGGAGCTTTCTCGGAAATTGATCGGGATCTGACTTTAGCCGACAGGTTTTCTGAAAGAGAAGGAACTGAGGTTTTTGTCTATGATTTGATCATGAGATTCAGGGTTTTATAAACTATTGCCCGGGGTTCAAATCCATTCCCCCACACTTATTTTATGGGGTTTATTTATATAACCCCCCGCATTTATTTGATAAACTGTTATTTTAATGAAGCAGCCCGTTTTATCTCAGTCCCCAGCGACTTAAGTATCGCATCCCTGAGCTCATTCGCCTCCGGGCTTGTCCTCACTCTGGGGCGGGGGATGTCGATCTCAAAGATATCCTTTACCATGCCCGGTCGAGCAGACATCACCATAACGCGATCAGCAAGATACACAGCCTCATCCACGCTATGAGTAACGAACAGGGCGCTTATGTGTTCTTCCTGCCATATCCTCAGAAGTTCGCCCTGCATCAGGTTCCTGGTCTGAGCATCCAGAGCGCCGAAAGGTTCGTCCATCAACAGGAGCTTGGGACTGTTAGCATACGCCCTCGCAATACCCACCCGCTGCTTCATGCCGCCTGAGAGTTCATGGGGATAGTGGTTCTCAAATCCCTTCAATCCGACAAGGTCTATATAATGCAGAGCTATCTGTTCGCGTTCTTCTTTCCTTATTCCTTTCATCTCGGGACCGAATTCGATGTTGCCCTTCACTGTACGCCAGGGGAACAGGACATATTCCTGAAATACGAAGCCGCACTCATCATTCACGCCCTCTATCTTCTTGCTGTCAAGAAATAATTCCCCCTCAGTGGGCGCATCAAGCCCTGCAGCCAGGCGAAGGATGGTGGTCTTACCGCACCCGCTCGGACCCAGCAGGCACACGAATTCCCCATCCGCGATCTCAAGGTTCACATCAGATACCGCAAGAAATCCATTGAATTTCCTGGATACACCTTTTAAGATCAATCTACCCATTTTATGACCCTCTTCTGTAAAAGAACTATGCTGATATTCATAATATACCCGATGACCCCTATCACTATCATCCCCGCGACCATTTCAGCATAGCGTCCCAGGTCCCCCATGTTCCAGATAAAGTATCCAAGACCCACAGGACTACGAATAACCATCTCGGCTGCAACGATCGCCATCCATCCAACTCCAAATCCGATGCGCAGACCCGCGATAATGGAAGGAAAAGCCGAAGGGATGACAACTTTTGTCACTATCTGCACTTGTGATGCGCCAAGCATCCTTGCAGCATCGATAAGCCTTGCGTCTGTCGACCTTACCCCGTAAATGGTATTAAGGATAATTGGAAAAACAACGCCGATGAACACGATAAATATCGAACCACCCGAAACCAGGATAAATATCGCAAGGGGTATCCACGCCATCGGCGGCATGTTGCGGACTATCTCGATGATGGGATTCAGGATATTGTGTATCAGCCGCGAATACCCTATCCCGATCCCAACAGGAACGCCTATGATCAAAGCTAGCGCCCCGCCCTGAATAACCCGCACAAGGCTTGCTTCTACATGGTTGATGATACCGTAAGTAATCCCGGGACCGTATGTCTGTGTGAACATCGAGCCAACAAGCGCGTACCAGGTTTCAATGGGTGTGGGAACATCCTTTAGCCTCATGAAGGGAATATTGAATATCTGTTCCCTTGCAAGTGCCACCAGAACATGCCAAAAAATTATAAAACCTATAAGAGAAAGGATATTTATTATCAATCCATTTCTCTTGTTATCATTTTTCATCAATAACTTACCTTGACACCTGCCTCTTCCGCAGCCATCAGGAAAAGCACATGCTGGATAGTCCCAGGACCCGGGAACCCGACAGTCTTACCTTTAAGGTCAGCAAGAGATGTAATATTGTTCGCCACAACGATTACAGATCCCTCATTGTTCATTCCTGAGATAACGCCCACGCGCGCATCATCTATGGCAAAATCATTGCTGTTTATCCTGTGAATTATTACCGGAGGTATGCCCAGGCTGCCGATATCAACGGCATTGGTCTTGAACCCTTTCTGCATCTGGAAAGCTCCGTTCTGGAACGGCGTGCCTTCGGACAGTGTGATATTTATCCCCACATCCGTGAACCAGCCTTTCTGCCATCCAACATAGAATGGAAGTTCATGGACATCATTAACAAGATAGCCGTAGCGGACTGTGGCAGGTTCTTTCAGCGCCAGGCTTTTAAGATCTTTTTCCCGGTTCAGCAGAGCCCAATTAACATATCTGTTCGTAATAAGGTTGTTCGCATAATCCGAAGCATTCACATAACCGGACTGGTTCCATTTTCCACTGTCAAAAATATTGAAGTCCATTATCTTGGATATGAACTTCTCGGTTCCCGGAATATTGGGAGAATAAACGAATGCCACGTCCTTCAGGCTCAGTTCCGCTGCTTCGCGATCTGTCATCCCGCCAAAAACCATTGAATAATTTATAAGATCGTCATGATCAGGTGAGCCGCTCTCCTTTGCATTATTGATGTATTCCACTGATCTTAACTGCACAAGAGCCATGCGGTTCAATATCTCATCCGCGTTCTCTGTCTGTTTATACCAGTCATGATCGTACGCCACTACACAGCAGGGATGTTCATCCCAGATGTCGCCAGAATATATAAGCGGCTTTCCATAGCCTTTTGTTATCGCTATTGCAGGGTAAGGCTCCCAGCCTATGAACCCGGATATCTCCCCCGCCCCAAGTCTCTGTATCATGTCCTGCCCCCCCATCTTAACAAGATTTATGGGCTGGTCAGGTGTTTTATTTTCATCAACGCATCCGGCTACCAGAGCCGTTACAATAACAACCAGAATTATCTTTGCGAGTGTTTTCATAATTTCCCCTTCTGAAAGGTAATACTGTTTCTTTTCACGATAGCGGTATTTAATGTTTTCCTTATTCACACCTGTTGTAACCCAAATGTATTAATAACCTGTGAAATATATACGATCGTGATAAGAATCGTGATAAGAGAATATTTATGACAGCAGATGATCTGATAAAGGCAGCAATTGATTCTGATGAAACTTTCATCAGGGAATTAGGCAGGACGATCAAAGAAGATATGCGCATGACAGCCGCTGAATTCAGCGAAAAGTCAGGCATACCCGCAAGCACTATTTACAAATTGTTATCAGGCAGCCGGGAACCTAATATAAAAACTTTAAGACAGATAATCCGGGCGCTGCGGAAAGTGGAAGGAACCGAAAAACCCGAATTCATTGCAGTTATTGCAGCCCGCCCTGTTCTTGACTACATAACTGAAAAGAAACTCAAAGTCCATGGTCGGCTCCTGACAGTCAGGGAATACTCCGCTACATCCATGGAAGACGCCATTGTAGCAGCCATCAGGGCTGAGAGGGACGGCGCAAAAGCGCTCGTATGCGCCCCCATCGTGAGCCCGACCGTTGAAAAGGTGCTTCGCATCCCGGTCACGACCATCATGCCAAGGGACAGCCTTATTGCTGCCATCGAATTAGCCGCAAAAAAAATGGGATGATCATTTAACGTTCTTTATCAGTTTCATCATTTTCCTGGATTCTTCCTCTGGGTTGATCTTTACTGACACGGGTTTACCTGATCCGGGCGTTATTACTATATCCTCTGCCGGAAGGATGCCAAAGACGATGATATTGGAACCCGAATCAGGCCATGTAGTGATCATTCCCCTGATCTTTATTGAACCGCCTTCAAAATCGATCAAACCTTCATAATTTTTCACTTCAGCTTCCTTACCGTTGGAAAGCAGGGTTATTTTTGAACCGATCTCATGAAAGTCCCTGATATTGTTCTGTGATGCTATCTGATCGAGTTGGGACGTTGTTATTTTGTTCATGATCTCTGACGGAAGTGAAATACCTTCAGGAAGCACAAGGCGGACCGTCACAAGCTGGGATGTGAATTGTGTTGCTCCTGATGCTTGTGTGGGTGTAAGATCGGTCAGTTTCTGTACCTGGTCTGAAATATTCATTGCAAGTGCATCATCCCTGTAGTTCATGACCGCCATATTCACTTTGACGGTCGCCCCTGCTAAATTCTGGCTCTGGCTCAGCTTCTGGACATCACCAACACTGACCCAACCAGCTTCTTTAAGTACAGGTTCGCTTACGACCGCAGGCCATGCATCTTTTGTTTCCAGGCATCCTGCTGCCAGCACGACCAAAAATAAAATAAGGATTAAAGTTTTTCTCATTCGAACACCGCATTAATAAATATATT
>JAHIHJ010000229.1 GCA_018899795.1 Methanobacteriota archaeon | reverse complement strand
CTTTATCTGGAACATGGGGGACCTGGGACGCTATGCTGAAATGGTCGCTGGGATGATAGTGATAGGGGTCATAGGGTATTTCATGAATATCAGCATAGTTCTTTTACAGAAGAGGGTCATAAAATGGGTAGACTGATCTTAAAAGGCGTATCCAGGAAATTCAATGGATTTCTTGCGGTATCTGATGTGGACCTTGAGGTCGCAGATGGGGAGTTCGTGTGCCTGCTCGGTCCGAGCGGGTGCGGGAAGACTACTATCCTTCGAATGGCAGCAGGGCTTGATGCGCCCACTGAGGGGGAATTATTGCTTGACAGCAAGAAAATAGAAGGCGTGAATAAGGAGTGCGGCTTCGTATTTCAGGAATATGTCCTGTTCCCCTGGCGTACTGTGAAGGGCAACATCGAATTCGGTACCGAGATGAAAGGAATAAGGAAAGAAGAACGCGAACGTATTTCTCAGCACTATATAGACCTTGTCGGATTGAATGGATTTGAGAACCACTATCCCCATGAACTCTCAGGCTGCATGAAACAGCGGGTGGGTATAGCGAGGGCGTATGCCAACAGCCCCAAGCTCCTGTTGATGGATGAGCCATTCGGCGCGCTTGATGCGCAGACCAGGAACCTGATGCAGGGTGAACTGCTGCGGATATGGCAGGAAGAACACATAAGCGCCCTGTTCGTCACGCACAGCGTTGATGAGGCTGTGTATCTTGCTGATCGCGTTATGGTGATGTCTGCGCGACCGGGCATGGTAAAGGATATATTTGAGATCGACATCCCGCGTCCAAGGGTGAGGACAAGCCCGGAAGCGAATGCGCTCCGAGATGCGATACTGAGGTCGCTGGGGACTGAGATAAAGAGGGCTGCTGGAGAAAAAATAGAAATAAAAAAAGTAATAAAATAATTTTGGGCAGGAAGATAATCCAGTTGATGCTGCGGACTACAAACTTCCAGCCGTGTTTCAATCAAAAAACTATTTTACTTCAGCAATATCGTAAATGTATGCTTGTGCTCCTCTTCATTCATCATTATCTCTTCGAACAGCAGCCTCGTGGTCGAATCCCCTTCGCTCTCGGCAACTTTGATGATCTCAGCATAAAGCTCCAGAGCCTCATCTTCAGCCTTCAGGTCATCTTCTATCATCTCTTTCAGAGAACCGCCGACCTTGATCGGCGTGGGCTTGGTCGTGGGAGTCCCGCCAAGATAGAAAAGCCTGTCTGCGATCTTCTCGGCATGCTTCATCTCTTCCACTGCAATATCCTCAAAAATATCCTTTATCTCAGGGCTCTTAATACCCATAGCCATTACATGCTGCCACATGTATTGCACGCTTACTCCTATTTCTCTTGCGATAGCCTGGTTCAATAATTCTAATAATTTTTTTGTCACTCTTAACACCCAACATTTATTTGCATGTTCCTGTATATAGGACTAACGGAATCTGAAACTATGCTCTTCTGTCATGTTTAATATTACGGATTTGACTACATGGAAAAATGGATTTGATATGCAATGCCAATAACGTTCACAGATGAAGATATGATGTATCTTAATAAAGAACTTGATGAGCGATTGCGTTCTATCAGGCAAGGGATCGACACCTTGAAAGCGAAAGGTGATACAAAATTCTGTAATAAATGCGGTCATATGATGCATTATTTCAAGATCGGGAATGGAAGACTTTTTAATTGCAGCTTCTGCGCGAACAGGACTGCTGAAATGATCAAATAATATTACCCTGCTCTTTGACAGGATTAACAGGATCGACAGGATACGGTGATTAAATTAATCCTGTAAATCCTGTCGATCCTGTCTGAAAAATACACAGACACGAAGCATAGACGTCGTAATCCGGAAAATCATCATATCAATGTCAGGGCAGATATCTTTAAATCTGTAGAAGCTTATAAACAAAAATATGAAGTGGACATGGTTAATTATCCTGATGCTGTTACTTCCCACGGCATCTGCTGTCAGTTATCCCCAGCTTAGCGGTTATGTCACAGACAATGCGAACATGATCGACCAGTCTTATGAGACAAAGATAACACAGCTTGCAGGGGCGATAGAAAAAGAAACTACAGTGCAGATAGCGGTCGTGACCATTGGGTCGCTTGAAGGCGAACCAATGGGGATGTATGCTGAAGAGCTTTTCAAGAAAGCTGGAATCGGCAAAAAAGATAAGGATAATGGTCTTCTTATCGTTGTTGCAAAACAAGAGCGAGATTATAGATTTGAGGTGGGCTACGGGCTTGAAGGCACTGTTACCGACAGCATGTATGTCAATATTGGAAAACGCATAATCGAACCGAATTTCAAGAACGGGGAATATGGCAAAGGCATATACGAATCCATGCTGGTTGTACAGGAACTCGTAAGAGGCAATCCTGAAGTAGTATCGCAGTACAGCATGAATTCGGGAGGCAGCGGGAGCGATCCTGACGCATTTGCTGGTCTGTTCATTATTTTACTGGTTCTGGTAGTTGGATTTATTTTCTTCATCGCTATCATGAATTCTACTTATGGCGGTGGTACAATTGGGAGAAGGAGGTACGGTCACAGGGAACCACGTATAGGCTGGGGAATGGGTGGAGGTGGTTTTGGCGGCGGAAGATATGGTGGTGGAGGATTCGGAGGAGGTTTTGGCGGTGGCGGCGGAGGATTCGGAGGCGGCTTTGGAGGCTTTGGCGGAGGAATGTCCGGCGGCGGAGGGTTCGGAGGAAAATGGTGAGGAAATTATGAGCGAAATCGAAACTAAAATGAAAGAAATTCTTGGAGAAGATCTTGTAACGCTTGCTGAATATTATACAGGGGATGAGCGGAAACTACTTGCAGTGTGCAAAGCTCTTGATTTTGAAATTTTGCGAAAGATCAAACAGAGCAAGGAGATCCCTGTATTATTTACTAAAGAAGAACTCATGCAGGGTGTTGATGTATTCCCTGTAGAGTTTTTGAACATCAAATCGCATCATAAGATCCTCTATGGCGAAGATTTCCTGAAGGATATCAATATCTCAAAGAAGAATCTGCGCCACCAGCTTGAGTTCGAGTTCCGGTCAAAACTCATTCACCTTCGTTCAGAGTATCTTCTGTATAGCGGCAGAGAACTTGAATCACTCATACTTTCAGCAGTCCCAGCGCTTGCTCCAATAATCGGCGGGCTGCTATACCTGAAAGACCTGCACCACGACGGTACGCAGGATATGTTCGACATTGTTTCTGAAGGATATGGCATAAATGTGAGCATCCTGAAAGAGATATATGACATTCGGAGTGGAAAGTCTAAATTCAAGAAAGATAAAGAGCAATATGTGAAGGAACTTATCAATGTATTATCAGGAATAGGTAAAATTATCGATGAACTTGAGGTTAACGAATGAGTTTGAATAAAGTCTTAGTAGCGATCGGGATCATTGTATTATTAGTTGGAGCTGTATTCTTTTTTACTTATAACGGTCTTGTATCAGCGGAAGAAAGTGTTGATGCCCAGTGGTACCAGGTGGAGAACCAGTACCAGCGACGTGCCGACCTTATACCGAATCTGGTCGATACAGTGAAAGGCTATGCTGCGCATGAAGAACAAGTCTTCACTGAAGTAACGAGATACCGAAGCCAGTGGAGCGCGGCTGCCACGCAGGAAGAGAAAATGGCGGCTGCCGAAGGCATGGATTCTGCTATTTCAAGATTGCTCGTTGTTGTTGAGAGCTACCCT
>JAHIHJ010000228.1 GCA_018899795.1 Methanobacteriota archaeon | reverse complement strand
TCCTTGTAACACCGCGAATATCCTTGTATAAAGCTTCTGCAGCAGGAAGGTTTTCTATCTCTCCCTGTAATTCGTAACTGATGACCGACTTTTCACCGCTATCAAGTTTCCCTGACCATTTCGTTACACCGCTTAACATCGTTTGCCCGGAAGGGATATTATCAGATATTGTTACCTGGGCAGGTCTGTCGCCGACATTGACGGTTTCAAGATGCACGATCGTTTTGCTTTCAATGTACTCCACCGATTTGGTCATTGTAAGAAAGGGCATATGCATTGTAACTTTCACTCTTTTTGAGGTTGCTGCACCTGTGTCCCATTGGGCTGTGGCAGATGGGAGGAAATACAATCCAGGTCTCGGGGGCGTCACATTATATTCAAGGATCATTGATTTCTTTGGTTTGATATCTATATCCCATTCCAGCGGTTTTGCAGTAAACTCCTCTGGTATCATATCTCGTATGTGTACTGATGTATTGCTCAGTCCTGAATTGTAAATATACAGTTGCACTGACACGTTTTCATCGTCGGTATCTACAGGAACGCGCTTTATTATGGCAATTTCAGGGGTGATGGAAATATCTTTACTTGCATAGATGACATGGAAATTACCATGATAATCCCTGACCTCCAGCTTTGCATTGACGGTCAAAGTGGAATTGGTGGGCTGGCTGGTTATTATTGACCGAAATGTTCTCTCACCGGAAAAATCAGTCACTGTGAAGTTGACTGGAACTATGTCTACAACAGGGCTTATCTCTACGGTCATTCCTATCACGTTCAGCGTAAAATCACTAATTGTCTTTATTGACACCGGGATCGGCTCATCAGGAAAGTATTCATCCTTATCTGTATGAAGTTCGACTTTAACGAAAGGAAATACCTCTGTCATATAATCAGGCAGCTTATTCGTGAAAAAATCAATATCTATAAACCCTGTCCTGTTAATGTTTGTTATACTCATCCTGAAGGTCTTAAAATATTTCTCGCCTCCGGTAAAAAACTCCTTTTTCTCGGTCCAGCTCTTGTTTGAAATAGTCAGGTTTACCGAATCCTTACCGTAAGTATCTATTGCGAAGGAATAATCTTCGAGTTCGTACGATTCACCCCATATTAATTGCGTTCTTGTAAGGAACCTCCAGAATTCCTTATTTTCAAGTTTGTTTATTGATATCCACGAGTATTCCCCTCGTATCCCGAGCAGGGTTATGCTGATATTATCATAATTATTTACCTGATTTATTGCAAAGTTTTCCGTTCCTATAAGCACTTTGTTCTTATATACGCTGATCGAAGATGCAGAATTATCCAGGACTGTAGCTTTAACGAGATAGTTCTCGAATGACAGGGAATCATTATACCCGATAAATCCGGATGACTTTGCAGCCCATAGAGTATCAACTGCAGATGCGGCAGGAATAAGACCTGCTATTATGAAACATATTAATATGAAATATATTACAATTTTTATGTTCATTATACATTAAATTGAATTCAACTGGTTTAAACTTTTTCTCGAATATAAGTAAAATACCCCTCAAAAAGCAGGGAGAGTATATATACCTCAAAGAAATATATAATAAATTACAATTACAAAGGAGAATGCCATGTTTGAAGATTTATCAGGTAAATTTGGAAAATTTAAGATGCCTGAAGGTTCGCTGATAAGGAAGCTGGATAGAATTAAAAAGAGCTCTGAAACAACTGGTGGAAAGGGAGGATCAGCCACTTTATTCCCTGATGTGATAGAACAGCTAAGAAGGGCGCCTGAAGAGATCTCAAGAAAGATAGAAGAGGTCGTAAGCGCAAAAACAGAGCTGATAAAAGCCAATTCTGAAGCGGTCAAAAACATCGAAGGTCAGATGCTCAAGATAGAACAGGCTGTTTCATCGACCAAAAAGGGTACTGAAGAGTTCAAACAGAGACTGGATAAGATAGACGAGACCGTACTTGAGCTATTATCATTATATGAAGTCGTCTCAAGCACTGTGAACCCGTTCATTGGTGACAAGAACAACCCGATGAATGAAAAAATATCTGAGATCGAGAAGAGGATCGAAGAGGTTAGTCATAAGGCACCGGAAGTACCAGTGAACTTTATGACGGACTTTGAAACTAAATTTACTAATTTTAATGAAAAACTCGAGGAACTCAAGAAGACCGTTGAATCAAAAGCCATTGATGAAAACGCCCTTGTTGAAAAAGTAGCAGTAATGGTCGTTGAGCGAATGAAACCCCAGCCAAAGCAAAGACAAATGCGGGGAGGGATGCCGACACCATACCAGGTACAACAGCCATACCAGGCACAACAACCATCCCAGCAACAGCCATTGCAGCAGGCGCAACAGCAATTCCAGGCTCAGCAAGCTGCTCCCTATGCAGTAGCGCAGCAGGCTCCCCGGTATTACGAGGAAGATGAGGGACAGGAGGTTAGGCTTTATTATCTTGATAACAGACCTGAAACATCAATAATACTCCTTAACTGGATCGAGTTCCTTATGGAAAAAGTCGGGCGAAATAACCTGTTCGATGTGCTTGAATATTATATCGAGATCGGATGGATAAGCGAGGAAGTCAGCTCAAAGATGATGGCATACGCAAGCGGGATAGATTATTTTGTGGAGAGACCTTCATGGAAACTCCTGCCCGAAGACCACACGAAATCCCTTCTGTTCATAGAGCAGTTAAGGGGTAAGAAAGTGGATAAGATGCTATTCTCAAGGCTTGAACGGGATGTAGATAAGATTATCCGAAGCAGCAGTGAAGTTACGGTGCATTGAGCCTTTTTTTTGTGCGCCTGATTTTTATATTTTAGGAGGTTGTACAGGAAAATTAGTATTCTCATTGAGAATACTAAAAGTCTGCCTGTCTGGGTGAGAGGGCGGGGCTGGAAAATAAGGATAATGGCTCAATCCCACGGCAGGATTATGAAAATTTCGGGGGGATTTATAGTATTTTTTTCCATGTGAATACTCCATCTTCAAGTATTCCTATGTGCTTGTTTCCCGTATCCATACAATAATTCCGGCTATCCAGTGTGGTTTTCTCTTCCGGGATATTCAACTGCGTGTGACCAACTATCTGGTCTAAGTGGGGCACGGGGTCGAACTCGTCATGCCAATCCAACCAGATAATTCCTCCAACTACCTGCAATCCTCCTCTGGCAAACCCTGCATCCAGCCAGGGATTTATTTTACCGTTCCTGACATCCTGCAACAGTATCATCAAAGTCGTCAAAATAATCTCCGAGAAAGACGACCTTATCAAAATCAAGAATTGATAGGGTAGACTCTATCCAATCGACCCTGTTGTGGAGGTCTGAAATTATTACAGTTCTCATTTACCGTTCTCCAGCTACTTCATTTACCTCTTATTTTTTTATAGCATTTATAACAATATGTTTTGGTACTTCTAAAAAAACAATATTTCTCTTTTTCCGCAAACTATTTAAACATATTTTAGGAAATGATACTGGAAAAGCAGCATATCTTCGCGAGGTTCAATGGATAGAATTAATAACACTGCATGACATTTAGCCTAAAAATTGCGAGGTATAATGCCGAAAAGACGCGACATAAAAAAAGTCCTGCTCATAGGTTCTGGTCCCATAATGATAGGTCAGGCGGCAGAGTTTGACTTTTCCGGAAGCCAGGCATGCCGCTCCCTGCGCGAAGAAGGGATAAAAGTCGTACTTGTCAATAGCAATCCCGCGACCATAATGACTGACACCGACATGGCAGACGCTATTTATATAGAACCCCTTGAACCTGAAATAATCGAAAAGATCATAGAAAAAGAAAGACCTGACGGCATTATTGCAGGGCTTGGAGGTCAGACCGGACTTAACATCACATCCGAACTTGCAGAGATGGGAGTATTCGAAAAATACGGTGTTGAGCTTCTTGGCACATCGCTGCAGGCGATCAAGGATTCAGAAGATCGCGACCTGTTCAAGCAAAAAATGATAAGCCTGGGTGAGAAAGTTCCCCGTTCAAAAGCAGTGAACACACTTGTTGAAGCGGAAGCGCTCATAGAAGAACTCGGTCTTCCTCTCATTATACGCCCTGCCTACACCCTTGGAGGAGCAGGCGGCGGCATTGCTTACTC
>JAHIHJ010000227.1 GCA_018899795.1 Methanobacteriota archaeon | reverse complement strand
TATGTTATTCTTCTAAAAAACATAAACTCGTTCAGAAAGGTTCTGTTTACGTTGAATAACCCTAATAAAAGTTATAGAGAATATTACTCTTATTTCAATAGACATTATAGTTCTTTGCCTAAAGGTTCTGGTGGATTCATAGACCCAAAAGAAAATACATATCCAAAAAGATGGTGATCAGTGAAAGAGCCTCAGAGACTTGGCGCATCTCTCATCATCTTTCGCATATTTATCGGCAAAGTTATCGACATAATATTCCATATCCCTGTCCGTTGGCTGGTCGGTGTGAAAAACATAATAATCCACATGACCGATCTCATGGTAGAGCACATGTTCAAAACTCATGCATTCATTGCCTGCACATCATTGATCGAGGAAAGCACGGTTATCGAACCGATATGGGCTATAACTCTCTCATCAATATTATCCAGAACAGACAGGATTACTCCGGTATGTTCCTGATCTCCATTTATTACTGGAATGTAAGATAGATTGCGACGCGGTATCTCATCATTGGTGAAAACGGCGATATCCCTGTTTATCTCCCAGAGGATGGTCTCTCCTTTCTGGACGGTCTGTTCCCAGCCAGATAAATATATGAAAGAAAGAAATGCAAGGACCATCACAGATATTCCCAGCAGGGCATACAACCATGCCCAGCTTCTTTTAGGTTTAACCGGCTTTTCTTCTGGTTGGAAAAAGTAATAATCTCTAATAATTCATCGCCAGATAATTAAAAGCACAATTATTATATATATAGATTAGTCCCGGGATCTTATCTTACAGAAAATGACGATCTTTCTAATGTACATTCAAATGCATATTATCATCTATATGAAATATTTTATTGTGAGTCATGGTATTTTCTTTATATACATGGCTTCATCCGGCTTTTTTACCAAACATATTAATAATTTATATCATTATATTTTACCAAAACCTTTAAGTATTATTATGATCATCATTACCATAGTGAGCAGGCGTTCATACGTTTTTTAACGTCACTCCCACCTCCTATCCATTTGCCTGCTCATATCCTAATCATAAAATCTTTATGCAATCACTCTTATTTAGTCTCACATGGGTCTTACTTACGCAAAATCCGGGGTAAATATCGAGAAGGAGAACAAGGCTATTGCTGCGCTGGCAAAGCAGCTTACCTATAAGCGAACTGGCATGGGCGCGCCCATAACTGACGTGGGCCATTACGCTGGTCTTATTGACTTTGGCGAGTATGCCCTGGCGCTCACCACGGACGGCGTGGGCTCAAAGGTCATCATTGCCAATGAAATGAAGCGGTGGAACACGGTGGGGATAGACTGTATCGCCATGAACGTGAAC
Source organism: Methanobacteriota archaeon (assembly GCA_018899795.1). The sequence goes on along the minus strand of JAHIHJ010000227.1, from coordinate 2,411 downwards.
GACCTGCTCGCCATGGGCATAGAACCGCTTGCTTTTGTGGATTACATTGCCATAAGCGAACCGAATGACGAGATAATGCGCCAGATCGGCGAGGGGCTTGCAAAGGGCGCTGAAATGTCAAGGATGACGATCGTGGGTGGTGAAACCGCGACTCTTCCTGATGTGATAAAAGGCTTTGACCTTGCAGGAACATGCCTTGGTATGGTAAAGAAGGACAGGATAATAACAGGTGAGCGCATCAAACCAGGAGACGCTGTCGTGGGGCTTCCATCAGCAGGGGTTCACAGCAACGGATACTCGCTTGTTCGAAGGATCATCCATGACGCCGGATACTCTTACAGGGATCCGTTCCCTTATAACAAGGACACTACTATCGGTGATGAACTGCTTATCCCGACAATGATCTATATGGAGGTCCTTGATGCTGTGAACAGTTTTGATATACACGGTCTTGCCCATATAACCGGAAGCGGGCTTATGAAGCTCCACCGCGTAACTAAATTCGGGTTCGATATCAGTGACCCACTTCCACCGCAGCCGATCTTCAGGTTCCTGCAGGATAAAGGCGATGTGGAAGACCTGGAGATGTATAAGACATTTAACATGGGCATGGGTTTTGTTGTTGTGCTTTCACAGGATGATGCAGAAGAAGCTGCAAAAATGATGGGCGGGAAAGTCATAGGGGAAATCGTAGAGGAAGGGATATTCGTTAAAGAGCTGGAAATAAAATGAAACAAATATATGTAAAAACAATACTATTTTTTATCTTAATATCATTATCTATCGGCTGCGTCGAGCAAAGGCATCCTGAAAATGAAACGGTAAGTACGGGCGCTGCACAGGTATTGCGTTTATCCACTACAACATCCACCTGCGATACTGGACTGCTTGATGCCCTGAACAAGAATTTCGAAGAAGTGAATAATGTGAATGTCCTTACCGTATGCGAAGGGACAGGAAAAGCGATAGCCACAGGAGAACTTGGAGCTGCTGACGTTGTCCTGGTGCATGCGCCCGGAGCTGAATTAAGCGCTGTGGCAAACGGGAGTTTCATCAACCGGACTTATGTGATGTTCAATTATTTTGTTATCATCGGACCTGAAAGCGATCCTGCTGGAATAAAGAATGCAAAGAATGCATCAGATGCCTTTAAGAAGATCGATGCCAGCAAGCATTATTTCATATCTAGGGGCGATGATTCGGGCACTCACAAGATGGAAAGATACATATGGAAAGCGTCGAACATAACACCTTCTGGAACGTGGTACCTGTCCGTCGGAAGAGGAATGATGGAGACCATCACAACTGCTGATATCAAGGAAGGATATACTCTCTCTGACAGGGGGACATATCTTTCCATGAAGGAAAAGATCAAACTCAGGATACTTTTCGAATCTGACCAGACTTACCTCTTTAATCCATACCATATCATGGCTGTGAATCCTGAGAAGTACCCTAATGTAAATTATCAACTTGCAATAAAGTATATCGACTACCTGACATCACCACCCACTCAGGAGATCATCAGGAATAATGGAAAAGAAAAATATGGCGAAGCGCTTTTTATCCCAGCGGTAGATAATAAGTGAATGATTCTCACTAAGAAATCATTATAAGAAATTATCTCCCATTCGGGTTTCAGATGTATCCCTGACATAAGCCATCATAGATCTGGTTGTCCGTGAAAGCATCCCGATGAATAACAGCGAATAAATCCCGGTAAATACGTAGAATATTGATGATCTCTTTTTATAATCTGACCTGATATTATTCAGATCGTACTCTGTTTTGTCAGCCATTCCATTTTCGCCAGCTTTTCTGTAATCCTGGATCACTCCCTCATGTTTTGAGAATATTGAATTATATTCGTCAGAGATCCTGCCATAATAGAATGGATTTATCCAGATATACTGACCCCCCCATGGTGAAAGATATTTCTCTTCCATGTCTTTAAGCTGATCATTCGCCTTTAGCCTTGCATCTTTGGCAGAATCCGAATATTTATTATGAAGGTCAAATTTCTGTTTTGCCAATCCATCAAATCGCGTACTTTCTTCCTGATTCCCCAGTATTCCATACATTTCGCTCAATCTTTCATAAGCGATCATCGACTGAAGCGCATTATCATCGTTTTTCGATTCCGCTTCATAATAATCTTTTTCTTTTTCCATAATATCATTAATTAAATTATCAGATTTTTCTTTAATAGATCTAACATCATTTATGATATTGCTGTTGCGGATCTTGCCAGTATATGCATCTATCATTTTTTCAGACACAACGCCTTTCATAAGATGTTCATAGGCGCTATTGTGATCCCCCTTGCTTATTGAAGCAGTAGCAGCCAAATATGAATCAAGAAAGTCTGCAGTAGATGTTCCAATAGATATCAAGTCGATGAATTCCATGAC
>JAHIHJ010000226.1 GCA_018899795.1 Methanobacteriota archaeon | reverse complement strand
CCTTTTGGGATATACATCTGATCAGGCGCCCCATATCGAACGAACACCTTATCAACATGATCGACAAGTTCCCATGCGTACTCAGGGTCTCCGGTCTGCTCTGCAAGGTCGCCGCCAACGTCGGGACGCAGGTTCAGCGTTCCGTCTGAATAAGTTCCCGCACCGCCCACGCCGCACATGATATCGCACGGGTCGCAGTGCGTGCAGATGCCGCGCCGCTTCATCTTGCATTCGCGTTTGTCAATATCTCGTCCCTGGTCGATGATGAGCGTATCCAGCCTTCCGGCAAGTTCATCTGCCGCGAACATGCCTGCGGGTCCGGCCCCCACAATTATTACATCATATACTGATTTCAAGAAAGCACCTCAGGAAGCCTGTCCATATCCCGCGCCGACTTTATCTCGCGCGCGATGCGGCGTCCCATGGAGAGTTTTTCATCCATAAGATCGGAGTACGGAGAGCCGGAAATGAAAAGGTTAGTCCCTGCGACAATGCGCGCTGATATCTCGAATACTTTTAACTCAAGTGTGTCAGTCACCACTGCTTCGAGACAGAACGGACCGATCATTCCCCCGAACAGTTCAAGCGATTTCTCAACTACCCGTTCACCCATATCAAATATTCTCGGAAGGAGCGATTCTCTCACGATAAGCGGAATATTGCCCGTCACAACAAATGTTGGATATATCTCAGCCTCTGCCAGTTCGGTCGGTGAGCCGATCCTGAATATCTCATCTGCATTGGACTCAACGCGCCTGTCGATGCCAAGTAATTCTAGCGTCCCTTTGCTCAGCGCATATCCGTCCTGCTTTATCGGTGAATAGAAATAATGCATGTAATAACGTGTTCCAAGCACGAATTCCTGTATCGTGTATTTTTCAGCAGGATTTATTCTCTTCTTGAAGTCTGAATAATTCTTCACCACAAAAAAACCCATGCCGCCTTTGGCGCCGTAGTATTTTACCATCATTGGCGAATGGATATCCTCAGGGTTCTTTATCTGCCTGGGCATTTTTATACCCGCAGACTCAAGCCACGTCCTGCTCATGTCCCTGTCGGATTCCCATTCGAGCACGCGGCGGTTCCCATACGTGGGGAGGCGCAGCGTCTGGAAATTCCCTGCTCCGAGGTACTCCACGAAAGAACCGTGCGGGATAATTATGGCGTTCTTTGCTGCCAGTTCTTTTGTCTTTGAAAGGATATCCTTATAATTTTTAACTACAAAAAATTCGTCAGGTTTTGCCTTCGGGAACGCATCATAAAATTTGGGTGGCGCGCCAATGCAGATGCCTATTGTCCTGAATCCCTCTTTCCTTGCCCCGTCAAAAAGCTGGAGGCTGCTGTGCGAGCAGACCGTGGCTATCGCTAACTTGTCTTTATCGTAACCCTCTAAAATTTCAAGAATTTCTTTTTTCTCTACCATTATGCACCTACTCAGTGCAATAGTTATATATTTTACTGTGGTAATTAATCTTGCGGAAAAGGGTCGAGAATATTGATTTGTATGTAGATTCTTTTCAAATCAGACAGATACCTCATCCTTGACTGCCCTTCCTGCATAATACCTGCAGTCAGCATAAGAACACTGCTTGTTCCTGTGGCTGTGCTCACATTTGAGCCTTGATACAGGGATATTTTCAAGTTCCACACCCAGAACTTCCCTGAAATACTGTGTCGCAGCTTCGATCGCAGCGAACGTGCTTCGCTTGCAGCATCTTACTCCACTGTTTGCTGCTATGGCGGCAAGCGCTCTTGATGTCATCATATTTGCTGTGCGCCTCTCGTAATCCGTGAGCGGGGTAGCTTTCAGGATAACGCTCAGGGCTATGCCAGCGGCAATGGCAGCTGCATCAGAACCATACAGACCGCAGTAACCTCCAGGAACGGTTGCGCCGCGCCTTATTGCTTCTTTGATGTCTTCGTCAGTAGCTTTACCTGTAAGGTTCTTATAAGCAGTGACAAGCACAGCAGCGATCATTGCATGATGTTCAGGTCCATGCATGGGCATGGTTGGGTGCTTCATAATGGTCTTTGCCATCTCCATGGGGTTTTTCGAGGTCGAAGAAAGGCAGAACTGAGTGATCACCTTTATTGAATCGCTAGCATGGCACTCGTTGCAGACATAATGACCTGAAGGGCAGTTGATGTTGGCAGATTCTTTTTTCCCGCAGTAGGTGCAGGTTACAGGGATAGCTGAGGTCAGGTACGCAAGCTCTTCGCCGCATATCATACAGTTCTCGGTTCTTTTAGTTTCCATGTCCGTTTATTGGGTATCCTGATATTTTAAGTTTCTCAACGGAATTATAAATCTCCAGGTGTCATCCCGGCATTTTCCCAATTAAAGTTCGCTACTCTTCCATAAATACATGATTCGACTCTATAATCTTATTTCTCTAAGTATCTCATAAACCGGACCGCGGGGTGTGAGCGTGCTCTTCTTCAGGCTTATGGAGGACACGCTGAAAGTTCCGAGGTCAATATCCCCGATATTTTTTATTCTTTCCATAAGTTCGATACTGTTTACAGGCTGTTTTACGCGCGCAAGTGTAGCATGCGGGGTAAAATCGCCTTCCTTCTTGAATCGGAACGGGGCGAGCACCCGTTCGACCTCGCTGTGCAAAGTATCAAATTCGCCCTGCGCTCCGAGCCAGATGACGCGGACATAAGAGGGCTTCGGGAACACACCTATTCCTCTTATACCCGCTTCGAAGGGTTTGCACCTGATCTCTGATAGAGCAGAGGCAATAGCTTCAACTTTGTCTTCATGGATATCCCCGAGAAATTTGAGAGTGATGTGCACCAATCCGGATTCCACGAGCTTTACCCCAGGCATTTTAAGTAAGGTACCTGTGTGTTCTATTTCAGGCAGGAAACTCTTCGGAAGTTCAACTGCGATAAATGTTCGGATCATGCTATATCTTTTTATTTGATGTACCTGTATAAATGCACTGCTGTTTCTCCTTTTTATTCAACATATCTACACCCATCATTGCCTGCCCCAGGCTTATCCCGCCATCTCCGCAGGGTATTTTGCTGTGGACAACAAACTCAAATCCCTCTTCTCTTGCCATATCCCCGACCCTGTTGACGATTGCATCGTTATACGCCACGCCGCCAGAGAAACCGATCACCCCGATATTCATGTCCTTCGCCGTCTTCATAGCCATCCCGCAAAACCCGGCTGCAATTGCATTCTGTGCCGAGGCGGCGATATCAGGAAAAGGATATTCTCCTTTCGCAAGATGGACCGCTTCAAGGATCCGTGTTGTATCGAGCACGTATCTTCCCTCTTTTCTCTCGATCACGACCGGCATCTCCACATAATCCCTGCCTCCTGCTGCAAAAGCCTCAAGCTTCATGGCAGGTTCGCCCTCATATGTCCTCTCGCTGCATACATCAAGCATAGAAGATACCGCATCCAGTATCCTTCCCGTACTCGTGGTGAGGGGCGAATTGAAACCTGTCTCAACCTGTCTCAAGACGACGCCCAGTTCATCTTTCTTGAAATATTTCCTGAACATCTCTGAAAGCTCATCTTTATCATAGCTTCTGGACAGTACTCCCATCGCCATGCGTGCAGGATAGCGCGCTGCCAGATCCCCGCCAGGCATTGACTGGGGCATGAGGTGCCCGGCTCTCTCAAAACCATCATCAATAGCGATAATCTCGCCTCCCCATATAGTGCCGTCATTGCCGTATCCCACACCGTCTGCCGTGATGCACACCATTTTTTCTGCCCCGCTCTCAGCCTGGAGAGATGCGGCGTGGGCGAAATGATGCTGGCATTTGATCAAAGGCACGCCAAGTTTCATGCTCAGTTCCTGACCAAGGGTTGAGGTATTGAAAGAAGGATGCAGGTCAACAGCGATTGCATCGACCTTATCAATCATGGTAAGTTTCATCAAATTATTGATCGCAGATTCAAGATAATCCAGTGTCTGAAGCTTCGTTGTATTTCCTATATACTGCGTCAGGAAAGCCTTATTTTTTTTCAGGATGCAGGCGGTTACGTCAAGCTCCGCTCCCAGCGAGAGAACGGCGCGTTCCGTGTCCCTGACCTCGATCGGAGCAGGCACAAAACCCCGCGAACGCCTGATGAATACGGGTTCATTCCTGATAATTTTTATGACTGAGTCATCGCACCTGTTCTTTATTTTCCTGTTATGGACAAGCGAGACATCGGCATTCAGAGAGAGGATGTCCTCGTTATCTATAGCCATCGGTTCCCCGGGCGCATTGGCTGATGTCATCACCAGAGCAGGCTGCTTTGAGTAGTGGAACAACAGATGATGCGCCCCTGAGTAAGGCAGCATTATGCCTATATTGTTCAACCCCGGCGCTATGTGCACAGAGATATCTTTTTTTTTTCGCAGCAGCACAATGGGGCGCTGGGGAGATGAGATGATACTCTCCTCTTTTTCTGTCATTTCAGCGATCCTGCGCGCAATGATCACATCCCTTGCCATGATGGCAAAGGGCTTATTCGGTCTATTCAGGATTTTACGCATTCTTAATATCGCATCGTCGTCCGTGGTGCGCGCGCAAAGATGTGTGCCGCCTATCCCTTTTATGGCGACTATTTCCCCCCTGTCCAGAGCAGCGGCAGCATCCCTGATAGGGTCGTTTGAACATGTTTTCTCCTCTCCCCTGTATAACTCGTACGAAGGGCCGCAGTCAGGGCAGCACACTGGTTCAGCCCTGAACCGCCTGTTGCCCGGATCCAGGTACTCGTGCCCACACTTTTTGCACATATTGAACCCTGACATCGTGGTATTTTCCCTGTCATACGGCAGGGACTCTATGATTGTGAAGCGGGGACCGCAGTCCGTGCATACTGAAAAAGGATACATGTACCGCTTGTCCGCTTTATTGAAGATGTCGTCAAGGCATGGATCGCATATAGCGATATCGGGCGGCATTACAGAGTCATGACCTCCGTTCTTTTCACTTTTCAGGATATAGAAATCATCAAAACCGTTCTCGCTGCATGGGACTGTATATATATTCGTTATTTTCGAGAGGGGAGGAGGATTTAGCCTGACAGTGTCCAGGAATTCTTCGATATCCTGTTCATGCCCATCTACCAGAAGCTCAACGCTATTGCCTGCGTTCTTTATATAACCTGTGATGCGGTTCTTCTTTGCGACTCGATAAACAAAAGGACGGAAACCCACGCCCTGAACAACTCCGGTAATTGTCACCCTGAACTGATGCATCAGTATATTATCGCGCGCAAGGATAAAAAGCGTTCGTAAGAAAATACGGATATATGAGCCAGGCAGTGCGCGGCGCAGGTTCATAAGGAAAGCATCCGCTAAACTGCGCTTATTAATTGTTTTTCCCTCTTAATGTTTCATAATCACAGTACTCGTACTGACTGCTCCAACAAGCCCAACAAGAGCTGCAATCGTTCCGTTGTCAGCAAGACTCATAGTGAACACTGAAACCAGGAAAAATGCAAATATCGCCGGTATTATAGATAAACACAGGCGGCTGGTTTTGGCATGCATATGATACACCAGATTTTTGATAGAGAGTGATTGTATTTAAATCTTGCGAAATAATTTCGGGATTCTACAAAATATTCATGAATAATGAATAATCACTAATATTAATCATCGTTACCTTTTTCATTGAAAAAGACATGTAGAATGAATATGCAAATTCTATTATCCCACGGCGCGGGTGGGGAAATGATGAACCGGCTCATTTCAGATTCCATACTGAAGAATCTCACATTAAAGAACCTGGGGGAAGCAGGACTTGCTGACCTGGACGACGGCGCCTCTATCTCGCTTGGCGACAGGGAGATCGTAATAAGCACGGACAGCTACATAGTTTCACCCATCTTCTTCCCTGGAGGGGACATCGGGAAGCTGGCAGCCTGCGGAACAATCAACGACATTTCAATGATGGGCGCAAGACCCATTGCCCTTACCCTGGCGATCATAATCGAAGAAGGTTTTGATTCTCTTGAGCTTGAACAGATAATCCGCTCACTTGATGAGGTCTGCTGCAGCACAGGGGTATCAGTGATCACAGGCGATACCAAGGTGATGCAAAAGGGAAAACTTGACCGGATAGTCATGAACACAACTGGAATAGGGGTCGCCGAGAAAGGGAAGGTTATCAGGGACAGGAACCTCTCTCCCGGAGATGTCATTATCCTGAGCGGGACGGTTGGAGACCATGGCGTCTCGCTTCTGTCCTTCAGGGAAGGTTTTGGCTTTGAGACCACACTGTGCTCTGATGTGGCGCCCCTGTGGAGCATGGTCGAGAAGGCGCTTTCTGTGGGCGGGATAAAAGCAATGAGAGACCCTACAAGGGGAGGGCTTTCAGCCACGCTCAACGACTGGGCGCGAAAGAGCAATACCTGCATCACGGTCAGCGAGGAGAGGATACCTGTAAGACCTGAGGTGGCGGCTGCATCGCGCATGCTCGGCATCGATCCTTATACTGTTGCGAACGAAGGGAAAGCAGTGATAGGCGTGCGAAAAGATAAAGCGGAAGAGGTGCTGGAAGCGATCCGCAGCACTGAAACCGGGAAAAACGCCTGCATCATAGGCGAGGTCACGGACAGTCATCCCGGCAGGGTGAT
>JAHIHJ010000225.1 GCA_018899795.1 Methanobacteriota archaeon | reverse complement strand
TAACCAACGGCACAACATGGCGTTTTATTGATGAAGATGGAATCGAAAGAAAAGTCAGCGGACCTTTTAGTCAGGAGGACCTTAAAAGAAGAAGCGATCTACATAATCAAAAGCGAGACCCTAGAAACGTGAATATTGACCCTCGCATAATTGACAGACCAAGAAACTTTCAAATAGTAAGAGCACTGAGCGAACATTTTGCACAATGGCATCGAAAAGCTCTTGTTCAGATGGCAACAGGAACCGGGAAAACAAGGGTGGCAATGGCAATAATTAAATTGCTGATCAATGCAAATATGATACGCAATGTTTTGTTTATCGCTGACCGCATACCTCTTGTCAATCAGGCTAAATCCAATGGATTTAAACAGTTTTTTACTGAACCTGTAGCTGATTTGCGTGAAGGTTTTACAACAAGTGCCAGACTTTATGTTTCGACAATCCAGACATTGATGGGCGGATATCCAAAAAAGCTCTTCGAGAAATTCAGCCCGGGATTTTTTGATTTGATAGTATTTGATGAAGCTCACAGGTCGATTTATGATAAGAATAATCTGATTAACCAATATTTCGATGCTATCAAGATCGGTCTAACTGCCACTCCGAGAGAGCATGAAACCAAGAATACTTATGAATTATTCGAATGTGAGCAGAATAAACCAACTGTTGAATATTCATATGACGAAGCTGTTCAGGATAAAGTTTTAGTTCCGTATAATGCAGAAATCATAGACACAAAAGTATTATCTTTGGGTATTAAGGCAGGCGAATTGACAAAATCCCTGAGAGACCAGATCAGGAGGCAGGAAGAGGATCCGGATTATGTGGAATATACTGGCGCTCAATTTGATAGAGTTTTCATGGATGATAAAACAAACGAACTTATTATCCGCGAATTCATGAATATCTGTAATAAATCAGATGAAGGTAAACCGTGTAAATCGATATTTTTCTGCGCGAGCAGGCGGCATGCGCAGCATATGAAAGATATTTTCGGGAAATTATTCCCCACTCTTTCCAATGATGTACAGGTTATTACTTCGAATATGGATAGAGCAGAAGATGAAGTCTTACGGTTCCAGTTGCAGTCTGAGCCAAGGATCGTGCTTTCTGTTGGAATGCTGGATACAGGCGTGGATATTCCGGAAGTCTGCAATCTTGTTTTTGTAAAACCTGTTTTTTCCCATATCAGGTTCTGGCAGATGGTTGGTAGAGGTACGAGGAACCTTGATGCATGTAAACATCCTGAATGGCTGCCGGGCAGGGATAAAAAGGACTTCAAAATATTTGATTTTAAGATTGGCAGTCATTCAAATATAAAATATCATGAGTTTAAGGTTTCAGAAGTGAGGAAACCTCAAATGGATGTGATTGCCCGGATATTTGAAAACCGGGTTGAGTTGCTAAAAAAACAGCTTGATGAGAACCAGAAGAAAATGGTTTCTGATAAAATTATGGAGCCTATCGAGTCCCTTGACAAGGAATCTTTTATTGTGAGGGAGAAATTGCCTATTATATATGAACTTGAAAAGAACTCCTTTAATCTTGAAAAGTATATTGATGCATTAAAGAAGGAAATTTCTCCTCTCATGATTCTCAACCAGGGGACTAACCCGAACATTTCCTCCTTTATTCTGAATACCGAGAAATTGTTTGGTTATGTTTTAGATCGGAAACTAGATAAGATAGAAAAAACCAGACAATATGTGCAGGAGATGGCGGGGAACATTCTTCGAAAAGACAATTTGAACGAGATCAGGAACAACAGAGATAAAATAATGAAAGTTCTTCAGGATGAATTCTGGGAAGATTTGACCTTTGATGATGTTGAATTCATGGTACGCGAGCTGGCGCCGTTAATGAAGTATTATGAGCCGGATAAAAGGAAAATTGTTCAAATTGATGCGCCCGATTTAGTCTTGAGCAGGGAAAAGTATGAGAAAGAAATAAAAGAGGATAGCAGGCTGAAGGAGTTTTTGGAGAAAAACCCGTTTGTGAATAAGATAAAGAGCGGTGAAGGCATAACTTCCTCTGAATTAAAAAAGCTGGAGGAGCAGTTAACTGAACTGAGACCTGAAATGACTATTGAGAGTATCCAGAAGTACCAAAAAAAGGATTTCGTGGTGTTTTTGCGTGAAATTATAGGCTTGACTCAGAATAACAATCCAATAGTATTAATTGAATTGAAATTTGATGAGTTCATTATCAAGAACAGCAACTATAGCTCAAAACAACTGGAATTCCTGGAACTTTTGAAGAAAGTCTTTGCAGCCAGAAAATATATTGAACTCTCTGATCTGGCAAAGGAGCCACTTTCTGCAGAACGTCCTCTGGATTATTTTCAGATGGGAGAGTTGAAGGGAATAATTGAGAAATGTAATGCTATTAAGGTGTGTTGATGCAAAAAGAAATTTATGAAACTGCAAAAGAATATCTCATTGAGAATATAGGGGAATTAGTTTCTGCCGGTGATGTTTATTATGATGCAGGGCAGAGCACATGGAATGTTAAAATCCTGGCAAAAACTCCGCACGGCTTATTGATTTTGGGTGAGATGCGCCTTGATAAGAATAAAAATATAGTTGATGTGCCCACAAAGGAAACTCTTCTGAGCATTTTGAAAACCAAATTGACGGGATTTCAAGTTAGAGCTATCCTTTGAATCCTGTCTAATGCAGTTTTTATGTCAACATGGGTTGACACAAAAGAGTTAAATAGATATCAGCCTTTTTATACCTGATTATGGAATTCAAGTCAGTCTCATCTAAGATGCCGATGAACGAAATTACCATGTTCAAGTCATTTTGCGAGAAGAAGGGTGTTTCTCCTGCATCGCTTATAAGGGAGTTGATCTTGCGAGAACTTGAAGTCCCTGTGCCACATACTGTTGCAGGGAAGAATAAGATTGCTTACGACAAGGAAAGTGACAGGTTCATCTGGTCGGTTGTGCTGGATAATGGTGAAGATGTTGAGGTTTTAAGAAATGTTTCGCC
>JAHIHJ010000224.1 GCA_018899795.1 Methanobacteriota archaeon | reverse complement strand
ATAAGTGGAATATGAATGCGGAAGTGCGAAGGAAGGCTGAAAAGGAGGAGTGGCTTGCGTCGCTTGTGGATGAATATAGGAGTGAGAGAAGAAAGGAGTTGAAGGGATGATATTTCCAATTATTTTTATTAAAGCAGTTTCAGATGCCCGGTTATCCGGTTCAGTTCCCCCACTTCAGCAGGTCCGATACCAAGAACAGTGACAGTGCCAGGCGGGACTTCAGTAAGCCCTGCATCCTGGATAAGGGCTGTCGAAAGACCGCGTTTTCTTGCCGATTCTTTCAGCTCGAACAGGTCCTGCAGGGAGGGTACCCTGAGCACCACTTTCTTTTGCCCCCCATCTTTCCATGCTTCATAGGCGTCCCTGTCAGCGAATTCAGAAGCTGATACAGCTGCATGCGCCACCTGGACTGCAAGTTTTCCTTTTGAAAGCTTGAGGTCGTCACGCACCACAATACACTGTTTATATTCTGCCATAAAAAAAGATTCTACTGAGGCTTCTGTTCAAGTATCATCATGCCGTTCTGGTCGAACTTCAGTGTGTCCCTTTTTTCAGACCATTCTTTTCCGAATTTGAGTGAGTCGTCCCTGTCAAAATCGCCCACAGCAATGATATCAGTGTTCGCTGTTATCTTATCAAGAGGGATGGACATGTAGTACTCTTTACTTTTAACAACTACCCTGTTGTTGTCTAACGCAACAGTCTCTCCGATGTCGGCGCCGTTTTGCTTTACGAATTTACCTGTATACTCACCTGCGTTGAGGTTATTTTCCTTCTGTCCGCTTTCCTGATTTATTTTCTTGAGAAAACCTGTGATCTTACTTATGAGAGACATTCATGTTACTATTGTTTTTCCTGAAATAAATACTATTACTCTTCCATCTTCTCCCTGAGCCACCTTGCCTTCCCGCTGATCTCCTTCTTCCCGAATAAAAATCAATACACTTCTTTATGTGTTCCAATATCTATCAAAAGGACTTTCTTCTTTTCCTTATCTAAGAATTTAAAGTTCAACCTTTGTTCGTAGTTTATACGTAACGACCAGGACCCTTTCAAGACGCCACTCAAAGAATGTGTTTTTAGAGACGGATGAAAAGGATCAGTGACGAATAGTTCCATTTTTATCCTGAATTGCTCCGCAAGGTCAGCATGCTTCTGACGCCACTTTTTATAAATTCGCTTAAACTTTTCATCCCAGACGAGTTCAATCATTCAGGTCTTTCCATAAGTCATCAAGGCTACCACTCTTCACTTTACCCTCTTTATAGGCTCCCATGGCTTCTTTTACTCTTGTTGATATCTCCTCCCGCCTGGACTCTATCAATCTCCTGGATAGAATATCAACTACATACTCCTGATCGTTCATGTCGAGATGTTCCACTTCTTCAAGAACATCATTTATTGTAACTATTTCACTTTTCATCTCATTACCATTTATGGCGCGTTCTATATAATAAATACATCTGGTGAGTATTAATGCATCTGTGAGCTATGAGTGGAAAAAGAGGCCGATAAAGTCGTGCGGTTCTCACCCTTCCATCCTCTCCCTCAATTCCCGCGCCTTCCCGCTTATCTCTTTCTTCCCGAATATCCCCGCGATCAGCTCCACAGCCTCAAGCGCCCTCGCAACCTGGTCAAGATAGTTGAGCACATCCCCGCCATAAGCATAAACGCCATACTGCCGTGTAAGTTCTGCAATGATCTGATCAGGCGACAATCCTTCAGCGCAAAGCTCGATGACGCGCGCCGAGAACTTCTTCTCTGCGCATCCGCAGTACGGTGCATCCTTGCACCTGCATGCCATGAACTCGCGCGCAAAGTCAAGCATTGTCCTTTTCACGTTCTCCTTGAGCTTTGACAACCCGTCGGCTGAGAATACGATATCAAGACCCGCGCCAAATACCCGCGTAGGAAGGTCTGTTCCAAGTGAATCAGACAGCTGCGAAGCGTACCTGAAAAACACAGATTCGAGCGTCCCAAGCTCTGTAACTATATCCAGCGGGTCATGCCCCTCCAGCACCTCGCTTTTTATGAGGAATGTCTGCTCAACGCTCAGGAAATGAGATGCCACTATGCGCCCGAGAGCTGTGGGCGAGAATCCGGCATTTGTTTTTTCAATGAAACCGTATTCCCTGAGTTTACCGAGCAGGTGCGCAGTGTCGCCCTCGCCGAGCAGCAGGTCGTTCAACATCTTTATTTCATCAAGCGTGCGGGCGACAATGATATTGGAAAGTGTTTCTTCAAGCAGTTCATCATCCCCGTAGTCCACTCCGAAGTGCTCCAATGTGCCTCTCAACAGCCCGAAAGCGATCTCGTCTTCGGTATTGCCTTTCCCGAACCTCTTCTCAGGGTCAGCAAGCAGCACAACTATGCCAAGGTCATGGTAATCAGGTCTTCCCGCGCGCCCAAGCATCTGCTGGAACTCGCGCACAGTGAGCCATTCGATGCCCATGGCAAGTGATTCGAATATTACCTGAGATGCGGGGAAATCCACGCCTGCCGCAAGCGCGGCTGTGGTCACAACAACGGGCAGTTCCCCTTTCCCAAATTTATCTTCCACTTTTTTTCGCTCATGATACGAAAGTCCTGCATGGTAGGGCATGGCTCTAATCATAAGCCCGTTAGCCAATAGCTCGCAGTTGCGGCGCGAGTTGGTGAACACGATGGTCTGCCCCCTGAAGCCTTTGGAGGACTTCTTTTCATACTCCTGGTGCGCAAGCTTTTCGATCAGCCGCTTCTTTTCATATTCGGGGGCAAAGATGAGATGGCGATCTATTGGGACGGGTCTCTCCTCGAACTCGATGAGAGCCGCGCTCAGTTTGTCTGCAAGCCACTGCGGTTTTCCCACCGTGGCTGAGAGGTAAATGAACTGCGCATTGGGTGCTATGAACTTCAGGCGCGCGATAAGACCGTCAAGCCTGTGCCCGCGCTCTTTGTCCTCAAGCATGTGCACCTCGTCTATTACCACAGTGCCAACATTACCAAGCGAGCTTTTGTTACCAGACCTGATAACAAAATCCAATCCTTCGTACGTGCCAACGATAATGTCTGAAGAAAGCGTTGTGCGAATACCTCTTGAGTCTTTGATTATGCGGCTTGTTCCCACGCGCAGCGACGTTGCAGCAACGGATGAATACCGCTTTGTGAAGTCCCCGTATTTCTGGTTCGCCAGAGCCACAAGAGGGACAAGATATAGCATCTTTCCCCTGCCGCCAATGATGTTCTGGATGCCCGCAAGCTCCCCGACAAGTGTTTTTCCGGTAGCTGTGGCAGAGACTATGAGCTGGTTCTTACCATCAAGCAGTCCCGCTTTCACTGAGAGCGCTTGTACCGGCAGGAGTTCATCAAGCCGGGTGAGGAGTATCTTTTTGAGTTCAGGATGAAGGGGCAGGTCTTTTACCCTGATGTGGCTTTCGACCTTGCTTGCTTCCATGGTATCGTATCT
>JAHIHJ010000223.1 GCA_018899795.1 Methanobacteriota archaeon | reverse complement strand
TCGATGAGCGTCTGAAGAAATTATCTACGGATTTGAAATTGAGGGGTTTTTCACAACAAACAATAAAAATGTATTTATTTTATAATCAAAAATTCCTTGAATACACAAGAAAGCAGCCAGAAGATGTCACAGAAGACGACATTAAGGATTATCTCGCCTTCAAATTTTCAGATGATGCGCTTTCGAATGCTTCTATTGCTCTTATTAAAGCAGCCCTCAAATTCTTTTTCACCGAAACGCTGGGTAAGAAATTATCCGATATAAGAACACCAAAAAAGTCAAACAAGCTTCCTGTTGTACTTAACAGAAATGAAATAATTAACTTGATCGAAAAAACAGAAAACCCAAAACACAAATTAATAATTGAGCTTCTCTATTCTACAGGTTTGCGGCTTTCAGAATGCGTTAATCTCAAATATTCAAATATTGATTTAAGTGAAGGCATTGGTTGGGTGCGTTCAGGAAAAGGTTCCAAGGATAGAATTTTTATCATTTCAGAAATTTTCAAGAAAGACCTTCTGCATTATATAGAAAATACTAAATCTAATACCAAAGGCTACATTTTCTTAGTAAATGGAAAAAAAATGTCTACCCGCGGCATCCAGTATGCGATAAAGACTGCTGCAAAGCGCGCCGGTATCGAAAAAGATGTGCATGTGCACACGCTCCGGCACTCGTTCGCAACGCACCTGCTTGAGAACGGAGTGGATATCAGGAAGATCCAGAAACTGCTCGGGCACTCGAATTTGCAGACCACGCAGATATATACACAGGTGTCGAGCGAGGAGATCAAGAAGATCAAGAGTCCGCTGGATATGCTCTGATAAATTACGTTACGCGAATTTATAACAAAAACACCGTTACGGGATTATCTCAAAAAAATACCGTAACGGGATTATATTATTACTTTTTATAAACTTCATTATTAAAATTATTCAATATCAGTATATTTCATAAAACAAATATTTTTATACTCGAAATACTTTATTACATGTGTGATAAGGGATGGCAGAAAAAGAAAATATTAAACGCATTCTGGATGCCTTTGATGGCATCAGCAGAGTATTTGCATCAATGGAGAGCTTCCATGGAGATTCAAGCATAAGTAAACCCGAACTACTGGCTCTTGAAGCAATTTCAAAGGAAGAGGGGCTTATGATGAGCGATCTTGGAAAGAGGCTTGATATCAGCCTCAGCACAGCAACCGGGATCATTGACCGGCTTATTGAAAAAAAGCTAGTGAAGAGGGAAAGGAATGGCGGGGACAGGCGTGTGGTCAGGGTCGTGCTGACAGATAAGGGACGAAAGACAAACCAAACTTACCAGAAGCAGAAGAAGGAACTCTTTGGCAGGATGCTTGGCGCTCTTGACCCTGAGGAGCAAGGGGAGCTGATCAAGATATTAGAGAAGATAGCTGGAGCGATAAAACAGGAGGCATAGACATGATAATTTCGCCAGTAAAAAATATGGAAAAGGTCTCGATAGTAAAATGTGAGAATTATGAACACGATAATGTCAAAAATGCAATAAAAAAGAGCCTTGACCTTATCGGCGGACTTTCGAAATTCGTAAAACCAGGTAATACCGTGCTTCTTAAGGTGAACGCGATCATCGGTTTTCCTGCGGAAAGAGCAGCCACAACGCATCCTGCTGTCGTTCGCGCTATGGCAGAACTGGTGAAAGAAGCCGGAGGCATACCGCTTGTCGGGGATAGCTCTGGAGCTTTTGGTTTTACAGGTCAGTCGCTTGAGATGTGCGGCATCGAAAAAGCCGCAAGCGATGCGGGAGCGAAGCTTGTGAACTTTGAATCAACCGGGACATATCCTGTGAAGGTCAATGGTAAAATCTTAAAGACAATTAATATCGCAAAACCTGTCATTGATTGTGATGTCCTTATTTCCATGCCAAAACTGAAGACCCACCAGCTTGCGCCTTCGGAAGAAAGCCTCAGCCATGCTGTTGTTGATGTTTATTCAGCCATTAAGCCTGCACTTGCCGTAATGGACGGCATAGTTGGAATGGAAGGCGAAGGAGCGACCAACGGGACTCCGGCAGATTCGAAAGTCATAATTTCAGGCGCAGATTGCGTTTCTGTAGATGCTGTTGCGTCAGAGGTCATGGGATTTTTCCACAAGGATATAATGATCACCCGGTTTGCCCATGAGCGGGGGCTCGGTGTTGGAATGCTCGATGAGATTGAAGTAGTCGGAGAAAAAATCAAAGATGTCAAACTGGATTTCAAGAAATCAAAATACTTTGTTTACAAATTCCCGGATTTCATCAGGAAATATCTGTTCGGCTTTGCTGAAAAACTTTCAAGTGTTGGGATATCTGAAGATATATGCAAAAAATGCATCAAATGCTACTGCTGCCACGAGCTATGCCCGAACGGTGCTGTGGAATTGAAGACATCATTCATCGGAAAACAATTGTTGAAGCGTATGAATTATAAATCGTGAATTTGATTATGATATAGTGGGCAGAGGGGATTATGGTGGTTGGTGGTATTGAAAAAAAAGACTTTTTTTCTGCCCACTATAGTTCGTATATATACGAATCATTGGATATATAGTTTACGGTCAGTGTAATTTGTGTTTGATAATCCCGTTACGTAATTTATCGAATATATTTCCGTAACGGGATTTATGTTAATATATCCGTAACGGAATGAAGCAAAAGGTATTAGCAAGATAAAACAATAACAACTTTAAATTATGGATCATCGGGCTTGATATTGATAGGATTGGGGACATTCATAATCATAGATTCTTCTCTGTCGATAATTCTTGGCGATCGCTACATGTGGTGGGGTCTTGGATACACGCCTGCCTTCTATCAGAGGTTAATGGAACGCATATACAGCCTCCCTCAGGCATCCTTGCTTGGAATAAAATTATTTGAAATGACGGCAGGTATGCTATTGTTATTTTTTGGACTATCATGAAATCGTTCGAAATACAATCTCATATACTACCCAGCCGCATTTACGGCATCGATTTCAGCGGGGCAAAGGACGCAGGTAAGAAGATATGGGTAGCAGGGGGCAGGATCGAAGGAAACGTCGTTAATATCGAAGAATGCTGGAGAGCAAGTGAACTCCACGGTGCTGGAAATGAGCGAGAACGGTGTCTTACGGCGCTTCGAGGATTTATCGCAAAAGAGACCGATTCTGCAATCGGCATCGACTTCCCTTTCGGATTACCGCTTGCCATGGTCAAAGAGAAAAGCTGGGAGGACTTTGTTATCAGGTTCCCTGAGCACTATGGGAGTGCCGGGGATTTCAGAGAAAAGTGTAAGAAAGCAGCTCTTGACAGCGTGATCGCGGCATATGCCACTTCTTGCGCATTGCACGATCATTTTGCTGTTGAAATTAATAAGAATTATTGTATTGAAGGGTATGTATTCGTATAAAATCGGAGAACTCCACAACCCTTATATACAATGAACATAATTGTACATCAATGTACTAAAATGTACAATTAAAAATAAGGAAATCTATGCACCAGATAATCAACGACATACTGGATTCTACAAAAAAGAGGCTTCCACCTCACGATAACATAAAAAAGGTAAAAATTACATCACGCGATTTCTGGGATAGCATAAAATCCAGGAAGGATCAGAATCTTATCCCAGTAATCGCTGAAGTAAAACCCTCATCACCGACAAGGTTTATCAGGAACGTTACCCCTCAGGATGCGGCTGAGATCGCAAAACTGATGGAAGCAGCCGGCGCTGCAGCCATATCAGTTCTGACAGAGCCGCAATTCTTTAAAGGCAGCATCCAGAATCTTAACAGCGTGAGAAGCGCAGTGAAAATCCCGGTACTCCGGAAGGATTTCATAATAGACAGAGCTCAAATATATGAGGTTGAAAGCGATCTTATCCTCCTCATAGCGGGTATCCTGGACAGCAACCTGGATGATTTTGTAAATGAGGCTATCGCAAGCGGTCGCCAGCCCCTGGTAGAAGTGCATAATGAAATGGAACTGGAAAACGCCCTCGCAACGCGAGCAAATATCATCGGGATAAACAACCGAGACCTCACGACCATGAAAGTTGATATCTCAACAACTGAAGAACTTGCGCCGTTAATTAGCGACAGGATCATCGTGAGCGAAAGCGGTATATCGTCGCCTGAGAACGCTGTGCGTATGCTGGATGCAGGCGCGGATGCAATTCTTGTGGGAACATCGATTATGCTGGGAAACATTTATGAAAAGACTCACGAATTAGTACATGCATTGAATAGAACATTTGAAAATAAACCGCAGATGAACGCAGATGAACGCAGATAAAATTGTCCAGTGTCACACTACTCTGGAGGGCGTGTCCACGCATGGTTGCGCCATGCGTGTGCGCGGAGTCGAGAACCCGCAGGGTTTCGGCATGATGAACGCAGATTTATTGCATCTGGTTTTTATGGTGTTCATCGGCATTTATGATATTAACCGGAAGAAGCTATGAAACAGGAAATTAAATCAACCAAATTCGGTAAATATGGTGGGCAGTTCGTTCCTGAAGTGCTCATGCCAGCCCTCGAAGAGCTGACCGAACAATATGAGAAATACAAAAACGATCCGATTTTTAACAAGGAATTGAACTATTATCTAAAGGATTTTGCAGGACGCCCGTCTCCCCTGTATCATGCAAAGCGTCTCAGCAAAGAATATGGCGTCAAGATATACTTAAAGCGTGAAGACCTTATTCACGGCGGGGCGCATAAGCTGAACAATACGCTAGGGCAGGGGCTTCTTGCCAGGTATATGGGCAAGAAGAGAATAATCGCAGAGACTGGCGCAGGTCAGCACGGCACAGCCTGCGCTATGGCTGGCGCTGCATTTGGCATCAAGACCGAGGTGTATATGGGCGCCAAGGATACTGTGCGACAGCGCATGAACGTGCTCAGGATGAAACTGATGGGCACTAAGGTGATCCCAGTTAAAGGCGGCTCACAGACCCTTAAGGATGCTATTAACGAAGCTATGCGCGACTGGGTGGCAAATGTTGAGACCACGCATTACCTGATAGGCTCAGTGGTGGGACCGCATCCTTTTCCCACAATTGTTCGTGACTTCCAGAGCGTGATAGGCAAAGAGGTTCGTGAGCAGATAATGGAAAAGGAAGGCAGATTCCCTGATTCCATCGTGGCGTGCACGGGCGGAGGTAGCAATGCTATGGGAATATTCCATCCATTCATTGAAGAAGATGTTGACCTTTTCGCAGTAGAAGCAGGAGGAAGCGGAATGAAAGTTACGGATAAAGAGGCGCTTCATTCTGCGACCCTATGCACAGGTGAAGATGGCGTACTTCATGGTATGCGCACTAAGGTTTTGCAAAATAAGTACGGTCAGATACTGGAATCAAGTTCGATCGCTGCTGGTCTTGATTATGCGGGCGTTGGTCCTGAGCTTGCGTATCTTGCTGATATCGGCAGGCTCAAGCCATGCAATTCCATGGACGCCGAAGCTCTTGATGCGTTCAACGACCTGTGCATGCTTGAGGGTATTATCCCTGCACTTGAGTCATCACACGCTGTCGCTTATGTCAAGAAAGCAGCTGCGTCTGGCGAACTGGGCGATGTTGTTGTGATAAACCTCTCAGGAAGGGGCGACAAAGACCTTGAGACTGTGCTGGGTTTGATGAACCCGTCGAAAAAGGGGGGATAATATTGGGTTCATCAAGGAGTGAAAAAGTAGCAAGAAATGATTGAGACATTTCGACCAAAGGAAGGTATAGACGAACATAAGTTCGGATATACGCATAAAATGGAAAGATATATGAAATCAAGTTCGGATATGAACGAGTTATATGACATTGCGTTGTAACGGAGAGATGAAGATATGAAGGACTATT
>JAHIHJ010000222.1 GCA_018899795.1 Methanobacteriota archaeon | reverse complement strand
TCCCTCTATTGAATCATTAAAGTGGAACGAAGAAAAAAGAAATCTAATGGATGCACTAATAGGATATCTTGATAAAAATGCACAAAATGGACTTATTATTATTGATTCGTTGACAGCAATGGCTCAGTATTGCCTTGAAAGAATTGACTGGTCAGATTTGATACTTTTCTTGCGGGGGCTTCAAAGAGTGTCAAAAAAATGGAATGGGCTTATATATGCGATATTTAACGAAGGGATTTTTGAAAATAAAGAACAAGTAGAGATAATGGAGTGTATGGATGGGGTATTTGTTTTTGATTGGGAAAAACTTGGGCCCACGCAAAGGAATCGCGTAATGTATCTAAAGAAATTTAGGGGAGTATTGCCAGGGATTGAACATGATAATATTGTTAATTTTGAGACCCAGATTAGTCCTCAAAAAGGATTTGAGGTATCGAATATAAAAAGAGTACGGGGAAGGTAATGAATATACTCAAAACCGGTGTCATGGGACTTGATGAAATGCTTTGTGGGGGTATACCGGAAGGGCATACTGTGGCTGTTCTGGGTTCACCGGGAACGGGTAAATCCACATTTGCTCTCCAGTTTATATATACAGGCCTTCAAGACAATGAAAACTGCGTATATCTGAGTCTGGAAGAAAGTGAAAAAAATCTTATGAAAACAGGTATGATATTTGGTTGGGACCTGAAACCTTATATTGATAATAAAAAACTGACGCTGGTCAATTTTAATAGATTTAATTTCAAGGAAATGATAACCCGCTTCGAGAGCGACCTCCCAAAACTATTGAAATCTTTGAATATCAAGCGGCTTGTAATAGACCCTATAACTCTGTATGAAATGATCTATGATACGGAATCAGAACGCCGCGATCACCTTTTTAATTTTGCGCAGGTAATAAAAGAAATGGGTATAACTGTTGTCATGACTTCTGAGATCAGTAAGGAGAATCCTTATTCTTCTAAATATGGTCTGATAGAGTACATAACCGATGGAGTGGTCATAATGCGACAGGTAAGGCGTGAAGACCTTATAGCGGTCACAACTTTTATCGAAGTACTGAAAATGAGGCATATCGATCATTCAAAAGAAATAAAACCTTATAGCATAACAAAAAACGGTATAGTAGTACATTCGGGTTCAGGAGTATATATATAGGGTTTTACATTACCTTCTAATTTACATTAGCATGAGAATAACTATTTAATAGATGTAGGATAATTATATATGTGTGGACAATCATCATAGGTAACTATTATGATACCGAAAATAAATGAAAAGCCTAATGAGAATCCTATAAAATCTGTTCTCTTAGTGCTCGGATTTCTTTCGTTTATTGCAACGTTTTCTATAGCTGGATTTTTAAATGAACCGTTGTACATGTTCAAGGTTACAACAACAGTGGGTATAATCTGCGGTATTATTTCTCTACCTCTTGGATTTAAGTTGATCAATAATAGACTGATCATTAGAAGAAATCCGAATTTAGTAGCTACTTAAATAATTTCTCAAAAAGTATATCTGAAATTCTGGAAATTATTCTATAAACACCACATCCACCTCAACTCCCTTACTTATACCCTCTACGTTCTCAGGTATTATCACAAATCCATCAGCCTTTGAGACTGAACTCAGGATACCAGCGCCTGAGGTGGCAAGAGGGACTGCTTTTAGAACAGGTTCTAATTTGACCCTGGCGAATGTCTTAAAGCCAGTCCTGCCTGGAATCTTCTCTGTGAGCACGGCTCGTACTACCCTTTCTGGCTCGTCAGGGATATGCGCGAGTTTACGCAGCGCCGGACGTGCAAAAAAGTACAGCGCCACAATGCCAGCGACGGGGTATCCAGGCATGCACACAACTGGCTTATTGTTGACAAAACCAAGAGCAGTTGGCTTACCTGGGCTTATGCCTACACCGTGGACCTGAAGCGTCCCCAGGGATTCCACAACAGCAGGCACATAATCTCTTTTTCCCACTGATGTCCCACCGCTAATTATTATCATATCTGCCTCCGAAACCCTCTGGATCGTCTCTTTTATCTTTTCAGGATCATCTGTCACTATATCAAGAAGCCGTGGGATCCCGCCCCACTTTCTGACATACAGGGATGCCATTAATCCGTTGGTTTCATATACCTCGCCCTCACCTGGCACTCTCGTCCCC
>JAHIHJ010000025.1 GCA_018899795.1 Methanobacteriota archaeon | reverse complement strand
CTGAATTGAAACGTTTTCTTCATACGTTCTTTTGTTCCTCTATGTATTTATATCGTTTTTGATATGTATATCGTTTCTATTGCAAGGGGTACGATTCATCCCATCCCTAAAGGGCGTGGGTTTTCTCTACCCCTTGACCCCTGACGCTATAACTTTTATCGTTCTATCCCAGCCCGAATATATTCTTTTGATAAAAACTTTCAAGCAGGCTCTGGCATCTGGCTTCAGCATCCCCCTGCGACAACTGGTATTTTATCTTAATAGCCTCGATAATATCAGGTATGCCAGTCTTCCCATCGCACATATCAAGTATATCCTTCGCAATATCTGATATGGTAAGGAACCTGTTATTTATATCAAAAAGCCCATGCGTCTTCTCAGGCTTTGCGCTGCTGCCCTGGTGTTCTTTCATCATGACATCATGCATTATCCTCCCCCAGTTAAAATTGAACGTCCCCACGAACACCCCATCATTTAAAACCGGATAACCTCTATTTATTTGATCGGTCGTGCCCTGACTTTTCATCGATTTTTTCAGGTAAGCCCTGTTCATCACCTCAACAAGGTCGGATACGCTACCCGCGGCTTTTTTATAATGCGAGATATAGAGGAAAAGATGCTCCCTGTCAAGGGATCTCCATATCTGGAAATCCTTATACCTTTTGGAAAGCAGTGCATCGAAGGTCTTTATTACAGCATCGGTATCCCTTTTCGACATCCCGCGCCCAATGTCGCATTCATACCAGAGTGAAATATCAAGATCATCATTATGCTTTATTTTTACTACACCAAACTTTTCCGGGTTCTCATACACTTTTGAATGTTTGGTAAGCTGGAAACTGCCAAAAGACATCGAACGGACTATACTGCTGTTCGCAAGAACGAAATTCATGGTCTCTTTTGCCTCCTCAGATGTCTCTGTCGGGAACCCGAATATCAGGAAAAGATGCGTCCAGATACCAGCATCAGAGCAGTATTTGCATATCTTCCTGACATTTTCTTTCTTGATCCCTTTATCCATGCATGCCAGGATGCGCTCATTCCCGGATTCCAGCCCGAAATACAGCATTTTACATCCTGCGCGTGCCAGTTTTTTGCTCATCTCTTCTGAAAATGCAGGTTCGAACCTTGAATCTGCAAGCCATGATATATTCAGGTCGTTCTCAATTATCTTATCAGACAGGGCGCTGATCAATTTTGGAGATAATCCTTCATCCTGGAACGTAAAAAAGCCTGTCCCATATTTCTTTTTAAGAACCGCAATGTCATTATACAGCATGCTCGCATCTCTTGGTCGATATTTTCCAGAATAACCAAAGCTGTGGTCACAGAACGTGCACCGCCCCCAGTAGCAGCCTCTCGATGAAAGAAGAGGCAAAACGAGATGCGGTGACAGGTACATCTCAAGCGGAAAACCATCGAAATCAGGAGTGGGGAGCAAGTTGATATCCTCACCTGCCGGGCTTAATTTATTCATCCTGATACGGTCTCCTTTTTTATAGATGAGGTTCGGAACGTTTTCTATGTCAAAGCCGTTTTCCAGGTGTTTGATGAGTCCAAGCAGGGCAGTTTCGCCTTCATGGACGATAATGCTGTCAACAATAGAGAACAGCCCGTCATTATGGCTTATTTCATTTATAAGACGGGTAAAAACACTTCCACCGATATTTATATGAATATTCTTATCAGCTTTTTTGATCAGATTTGCCATGGTCAGACCGGGGATCAACTGGCTTGTATTGATTATTGAAATTCCCACAAGACCGGGATTTTTTTCAAGTATCTCCGGAACAGTTCTCTTCTCGAAGTAATCTATGAAAAGATTTTCCTTCCTGTCGTTTATCGCAGCAAGCACACTCTTGCTTCCTCGGCATGAGTATTGCATATCATAAGCGTGAAAAGTCAGGTTCGTGGGATAATATGCCACTGAAACAAGCTTTAGTCCGAGTTCCAGTATCCTGAAGGCATCGTTCAATTCGTTAAAATCATAGAATTTATCTTTATCTTTCAGGATACTTTTTGCCCAGTCAACCCTGTCCACAATATATTTACCTGCCAGAACAGAACCACCCAGCATGGCATACCGCTCCTTAAGACCTGTCTGCAATTCAGTTCCGGATTCAAGCTCCTGTAATTTCGCATAAGCTTTCTCATAAGAGCCCTGCATACCCTCTTTACTCAAGAGATCATCATAAAATGACACATTCACATCCATCTGCTCTACATCGCAGTCATGGGCCCTTAAAAAGGCTGTAAGCGAAGGGATGCTCAGGTATGGCTGGGTCGGTATCCACTGAGGAGGGAATATTAACTTTGTAAGCATCAAAGCACCATAAGCATAAAAACACCATAAGCTTTATGTAACCTTATAATGATTTCATGTTAAAAAGTGATTTCTATGACCCCTGATGATCCAAAATATGTTGGCGATGAATTTGTTGAAGAAGAAGAAACTAATCTTAATGAGAAAGAACAGGCTCTGGAGGGCTTGTATGACCTGGTTCTGCCTCCGGGAGTGCCGCATAAGCTGATCCTGGAAGCTATGGAAAAATTCAATCTTGAAGCTTCAACCAGAAAATGTGCAGTCAAAACTATTGAAGTGGATACAGATAATCTTCTGATCTTACGTGGTGAATTAGACTCAGTCAATAAAGCCCATGATTACATCTTTCAAAAAATGAGTGAGAAATATAATTATAAAAGAGGAAAGTAATTCAACAAATCACTACATTTGATCATTATTTACGAAAATTTTTTTATAAGGATATAGGGGTTTAATCCCCTCTTTCCCTTTAAAACAGGCGCTGTCTATCGATAGGTCTTGTGGCGCCAGTTCCACCGCAGTTCGTGCATGGAATTCCAGGCATTGAAAACCCTCTACCTTTGCACCACTGACATTTTCTGGTTGAATCGACAACGTTTACTTTACCTTTTCCGCCGCAAACAATGCATTTCACGTTCTGGTGCTTTCCAGTCCCATCACAGTACATGCATTTTACTTCACCGGGTACTTTTACTGTTTTCTTTATTTCAGCCATCTTAAATCACACCGCCAT
>JAHIHJ010000221.1 GCA_018899795.1 Methanobacteriota archaeon | reverse complement strand
CGCGAGGGATTCGTTCCATGCACACCAAAAGGCATTATCCTGGCGCTTGAGGAGTTCAATATCGATCCGCAGGGAAAGGAAGTGGTCGTGGTCGGGCACAGTAATGTTGTCGGGAAACCGGCAGCGGTGATGCTCCTGAACCGCAACGCCACGGTCAGGATATGCCATATTTTCACGAAAGACCTTAAAAGCCATACAAGAGAAGCGGATATTCTTATCGTAGCAACAGGTGTGCGCGGTCTGATAAAAGCAGATTTTGTGAAGCAGGGGGCTATCGTATTCGATGTAGGCATTACATGGCAGGACGAGAAGGTTTACGGCGACGTGGATTTTGATGATGTGCTGCCGAAGGTGAAACTGATATCCCCCGTGCCCGGAGGCGTGGGACCTATGACGATCGCTATCCTGATGGAGCACACTCTTATAGCTGCAAAGATGCAGGGTCACGGATGAGTGCCCATCTATTTCTAT
Organism: Methanobacteriota archaeon; assembly: GCA_018899795.1. The sequence continues at coordinate 3,471 of JAHIHJ010000221.1, read as the reverse complement.
CGACTTTTTCTTATTGTATCAGTTTATAGCAGTTTGTAAAGCATTATGGACTATTATCAATGCTTTAGCACTTTTTGGGAGTATAATATACTTTTAAAGCCTTTGAAACTGAAAGTTTGCTTATTTTCTCTAATGTCCAACTATTGATATGTAGTAAAATGCCCGGATTTCGAGGCGAGAACTATGATATGCTTGAGAAACAAAGTAAAAAACTGCCCTTCAATGGTAATAACTCCTGAATGGGAGGAACGGAAACCGGAATGATTTCCGACGCATCCTGGCGGAAGCTTGAAGGTTCAAGAGGAAAAAGTTAAAAATTTTATAGCAAAACAACCCCCGCAAGATATGCCACAGCAAGATACCGCAAAAACTTCCCGACAAATACAAGCACAGCAAACGTCGTGAACTTAAGCCTCAGAAGCCCGCCCGTGACTGTGATAGCATCACCTATCAGCGGAACCCAGGTGAACAACAGCACATATGACCCATATTTTGAGAAGTATTTTTCAGCCTTCTCAAGATCGCGCTGTTCGATCCTGAGATATTTTTCCATATACCCCCGCCCCTTAAGACCCAAATAATAACTGGTACAGGCGCCAAAAAAATTGCCGATCGAAGCCACCATTACCACAGCCATGGCATTAAATCCCTGGGAAACAAGAAGAACCACAATGCCTTCGCTCCCAAAAGGAAGTATGGTGGAGGCTAAGAAACTTGAAATAAAAAGACCGGCATAACCATAATTCAATAAAAAACCCTCAAGCCATTCGAACATGGAAGAAAAAACCTCAGTTACAGCAGCCCTATATTCGTCTTCCTCACGACCTCGTCATAATTCTTGTATCCGAGCGTCTTTTCGATCATATCAGAATGCTTCCCTTTTATCTTATCCAGTTCCGAAGAAGTATAATCCGTGATGCCTTTCGCAAAAACCTTTCCATCTCTCTCGATATCCACGATATCTCCCCTATCGAAAAGTCCCGATGCCTCAAGTATCCCTGATGGCAAAAGCCCCATTCCTTTCTTCACTGCATTCTCTGCCCCTTTATCCACGATGATCTTTCCGGAGGTCTTTGACAAAATTATCCAGCGCGTCCTGTTCCTGTACTTCCCGTTCTGGGCAAGGAATAGCGTTCCTATGTTATCGCCATTCACGACCTTAAGGATCACGTCCTCAACAGCGCTGTTGGCTATCACCATGTGACATCCTGCTATCGAAGTTACCTTTGCAGCCTCTATCTTTGTCCTCATCCCGCCCACTCCTTTCATGCTTGTGGGGCTTCCTCCATAGCTCTCTATTTCCGGGGTGATATTTTCTATTGTGTTTATAAGCATGGCATCTTCATTTTTCTTTGGGTTCTTGTTGTACAGCCCGTCGATGTCAGATAACAGTATGAGGAGTTCAGCCTCGACCTTGCTTGCCACCATTGCGGAAAGCTTGTCGTTATCCCCAAAGGTCGCTTCTATCTCATGCACGCATATCGGGTCGTTCTCATTGATAATGGGCACAACGCCTGCTTCCAGCAGCGCTGAAATGCTGTTTCGCAGATTCAAATACGTCATCCTGTTCGAGAAAGCTTCGTATGTGAGCAATATCTGCGCCACCTTGATATCATATTTCTTGAATGCAGCCATCCATTCCTGCATAAGGATGTTCTGACCCACAGCAGCAGCAGCCTGTCTCAGCGGTATTTCCCGCGGGCGCGAGGGCATTTTCAGTTCTTCCACGCCTATCCCGATAGCGCCTGAGCTTACTATGATAAGGGTTTTCCCGGTCTTCCTGAGTTCTGCGATCTGCCGGGCTGTATCTTCTGTAAGCCGCCTGTTAAAGCCACCGTCTTCATTGGTCAATGACGACGTGCCGATCTTCACAACGATGGTCTTTATGTCCTTGAAGAGTTCTTTCCTGTCTATGATGGCGTTCATCTGATGCCACCCATTTTGTCAGCAAGGCTTAAACTTAACTTTTTATGAGTGAACTTCCTGGCGCTCTTTCCAACATAGTCAGCCACTTTATCTCCTTTCCCGATGAGCACATATTTGTATATCAGAAGACCTTCCATCCCCACAGGTCCGCGGGCGTGTATCTTGTTGGTGCTTATGCCCACCTCCGCGCCTTTCCCATAACGGAATCCGTCAGCAAACCTGGTCGATGCGTTCCACATCACGCTTGCTGAGTCCACAAGGCTGATGAACCTTGAGGCGTTCGTTTTATCTTCTGTCACGATGGCATCCGTATGATGTGAGCCGTACCTGTTAATATGATCAATAGCCTCATCCAGCGAGTCCACTATCTTTATGGATATTATCAGGTCGTTATATTCTGCGCTCCAGTCCTCTTCCTTGGCATGAAGTATGGCTTTCAGGGATCCTCTGTCTTTCAACAGGTGGAACGATGGGTCGTCGCATCTCATTTCAACTCCCGCGCCATCGTACCTCTTTCCGATCTCAGGCAGGAACTTCGCAGCGATCTTGCTGTGTACGAGCAGGGTTTCCATAGCGTTGCATACAGCCGGGTACTGCACCTTTGAATCATAGCATATATCATTGGCTTTCTTCAGGTCTGCCAGGTTATCCACGTATACATGGCAGATACCTGAAGAGTGACCAAGGACAGGGATACGCGTATTGTCCTGGATATATTTCACGAACTCATTTGATCCCCTGGGAATTATGAGGTTTATATATTCATCAAGTTTCAGCATCTCCATAACCTCTTCCCTTGTTTCCATGAGCGCAAAAGCGCCGCGCGGCATGCCCTGCGTGCTCTCGATGGCATTCACGAGAACATCAAAGATAGCCCTGTTGGAGTTAGCAGCTTCGCTGCCTCCTTTGAATATTGTGGCATTACCGCTCTTTAAGCAGAGAGCCATTATCTGGGGAACGACATCTGGGCGGGATTCGAAAATTACGCCGATGACGCCGATCGGGCAGCTTACCTGGTAAAGCTCAAGACCACGGTCCAGTTCAAGCGCAGAGAGCGTCTTTCCTACAGGATTTTCGAATTTGATGACATCTTTTATGCCTGCTATCATTTCATCTATTTTGACATCATCCACTTTCAGCCTCTTGAGGAGAGATCTTGAGAGTTTTCCTGCTTCGACGAGTTTTTCTGCTGCTGCGATGTCTTTTTTGTTGGCGCTGATGATCATTTCCCTGTTCGAGTCTAAAGCCTGTGCCATTGATGCAAGGGCTCTGTCCTTTGTCTCTCCAGGCACGCTGGCTATGGGGATAGAGGCTGTTTTTGCAAGTTTTACCCTGGTGAGGAAATTAGAGTTCATGATTTACCAATGATGTTCTATTATTATTCAGGGTTTCTTTTACATCATTTTACTTATTAAAGATATGGTTTTGCCTCAACATTTTGTTTTTATATATTTCATTACATCCTCATTAAATATATTCTTTCCAGTGTAGATTTTCTATTGCAGCTTTAGTCTCCTGGGCTTCAGCCTGGGCTTCCTGGGCTGT
>JAHIHJ010000220.1 GCA_018899795.1 Methanobacteriota archaeon | reverse complement strand
GAATCCGGAACTGATATCGTATTTGATCTTGATGGATGCACCTGGATGATGGACACAGGCATGTGCCATGAAAAAGGATGCAGCAGCAACCTCCCTGCCGGAGAGATGTATATTGCTCCGAAGGATGCTAACGGAGTTTTTGTGGTAGACGGCTCGCTCAGCGGCTTTGGTCTCCTTGATTCCACCCTTGAGATCACGGTCAGGAACAGGTACGCAACATCGATCAAAGGAAAACTGGCTGATAAGCTCAAAGCAATGCTGGACAGGATCGGGGAAAAAGCGCACAATATCGCAGAACTTGGCATCGGCATCAATCCTGAGGCGAAACTTATCGGCAATGTGCTCGAAGATGAAAAAGTTGGAGGCACTGTGCATATTGCGCTGGGCGATAACAGTTGTTTCGGCGGGGATGTTGTCGCAGGCATCCATCTTGACGGCATTATCAAAAAGCCTGTTCTTTTTTTAGACGGCGAAAAATTTATATTAAGTGATGATAATATATACTGAGTATGGAAGAAATTAACCAGGAAGCAGTGTTCTTCAGATGCCGCGTTTGCAGCTTTGAATTCGAAACAGACCCCAATTTTACACCAATAAAATGCCCACAGTGCGGGAGCGAGGATACAGAACCAGTTTAGGCATGCAGGATCTTTCCGAAAAACCTGTCAGGAAAGGCTATCAGGATTTATACATGACGCGGTGTATAGTAATAATATGATAAAAATTGAGGAACCAAAAAAAGTTTGGTTTGATAGGATAGGAAATAAGGTTCCTCTGAATCCTAAATATTACATAAGTATTTAAAGGATTTTTCCAAGATTATACCCAAATTAATACCTAATTATTATATGATAACCTCATGATAGGAGTTTATGAATCTCGAATTATCCAGTCCTGTTGATTGCCTGTGCGATTTCACGTATGATTTTTACTGGCAGCATATGGGAAAAAGGCTTTCTCCATCAGATATAATTCCCCACCAAAAAAGGACAACTCATACTTATGAAGACATGGTTAGAAGTCTAAAGCATGGCGAGGATGTACATATCAAAGGGAATGCAGGAAAGCGGCTTGGCAGCAGTCTCGGTGTTGATCTTGTTTTCTTCGGCGGGACTGGAAGAACGTTGAAGACGGGTTCCATCATCGTGGACGGCGATGTTGATACTCGCATGGGCATCAGTATGGTTTCAGGTTCGATATATGTCAGCGGGCAGGTAAAACAGCCGCACGGCAATATCATTGAGGTAGCCTCCGACCGCCCGGGCTACCGCAAATTCCGCTCCATTACAGGATTATTCCAGGACGCGACGGAAAAGGAAGTTGCCATGCCCAATGTACTTACAAAGGACGCGCTGTGCATAAAAGACGGAATAGTCAGGGACACCATCGCAGCAAGGCTTGATTCGGATGCGAGCATTATTGTTAAAGGCAACGCAGGAATGAGTACTGGAATCTTAATGAAGCGCGGGACAGTACACGTACACGGTGATGCGGGGATGAATACAGGGGTACTTATGAGAGGCGGGACGCTTACTGTATGCGATACTGAAGAGTTCGCGGGAGCGTATATTAAAGGCGGGAAGCTTATCATAAGAGGAAAAGCAAAAGGGTATGTCGGGGCGAATATGAAAGGCGGGGCGGTTTTTTATAAGGGGAAGGCGATGCCAGCTAACTTTCCTCTGGATGAGAACGATATAAAGTTCCTGGTAAAGCTTTTAAGGATAAGCCAGACTGAAGTTATGATGTTCAGGAAATACTCTGTTTGAGAGGATTCTGTTAAGTTAAGGAGTATGAATGGATAATAAGAATCAAAATTATAAGACAATAATCCTATAAAATTAGGGGGTGTAACAATTTTTTAGCTCAACTCTTAAGTCATTCTATATTCTTGTAAAGTTTTTCCATTTTAAATAACTACTGAGACCTTCTAAATCAGGGAATAAAGAAAAACTGTTAACACCCATTGCATCCAATCTCTTTAAAATATCATTTCTTTGGTTCTCTGGTATTTTAAATTTAAATACTCTTTTATTATATATTCTATGCTTGTTAAAAGGAATAATCTTATTATCTTTTACGAATTTATGAACTGTAAACCAACCATCTTGACTGATTATTCTTTTAGTGATATGATTGGGTCTAAAAACTTTGGTTATTTCTTGCTGAAATGGAGACCCCTTACTTGTATCAGCTAATTCTTTTTCTTTAACAACAAATAATCGAGATAAATTGATCTATTGTCTTCCACCAAACTTCTGAAAAATGAAGATTTGTGTTTCCTGGAGAAAATACAATGGTAGCTCAGGAAAAAGATTCTGTTGATTGTTATGGTGTCTGAAGAAAACGAACCGCAGATAAACGCAGATGAACGCAGATTTGTAGCATCAAATCCAGCGCATCTTATCGGTTCGTGGGATTTAGCGTTCTTCCTGTATTTAAGTTTCTCAAATGTGTTTGCTTCGGGAACAATTCGGCGCGTGGGATTATATGGTTTTTGTGTTATTATTTATCAAAAACCGTGGCATTAAATCTGCGTTTATCTGCGTTCATCTGCGGCTAATTTTTCAAAAGCTGAACATAGTAATTCCTACATGCGCACAATTGCGCCGCGTCCATAACAATATATCACGTTTTTTTTATGATTCGCGGAAAACTATAATTATCTCGATATCACTTGACAATTTAGCCTTGACAGGACACTACTGCAAATACTCCCTAACTTAACAGTATCGTTTGAGAGGGTTGCGTAACATTTTAGTGGGAGGGTATAAGTGTATAGGGGAATATGGTTTCGTCACATCTTGGTGGGTGGGGTATATAATGAATAAACAAACATTATATCCTCATGAATTGGAAGCACTGTATCCTTGTAAGCTTAATCTCTTTTGGAATAGGTTTTTTATTCGGTTTTGTTGTTGGGTCGCATCCAACATTAGAAAGTATGAAAGGAACTGTTATAAGTGGTTCTTTAATTGTTTTGGCGTTTCTCGTTGGTTTGTTAGGGGGGTCTGATATTTTGGGTTTAATCAGCAATTATTTCAAAGAGAAAAAAGAGAAGAAAGAACGAGAGAACTCTAAAAAATTAAAAGAACTTAATGACCAATGGTGTAATCTCTATGAACAATTGGCTAGAATAATAGAACAGTTCCAAAATAAAATGCGTCTTATGGAACTCAATCCTGACGACTTAGAAAAAGCCCTTATATTAATAGAAAGACAAAGTATTCATAAACTTGACGATAGGCTTATGAGAATGCAGGTTGGACTTTTTGGTAATCCCTCCAGCTTTTCTAAAGATAACTTGGCTACTTTTTTACAGGATATCAAAAACAAAATAGAGGAATTGAAAGATGAAATACGGAAGTTAGAGGATTGATGACGCATAAAGAAATACTAACAATTGATTCAGATAAAATAGGGCTTACAACTAAGATGTTACGTAACCGTTTGAGAGAAGTCTTTATATCCTGAATTCACGAATGTTATTCATGGACACCGCATCACTGCGACAGCGGCTCGAGCGCCTTGTGCATACGCATTCTTCTGTCTTTGCAGCATCCATTTTAGAGTCAGGTCTTTCATGCGCCCGGTGCGGCTGGTGCTGCAGGGAGAATTTCAATATCAGGATCACAAAGGAAATCTCGCGCCCATCGAATGCGATATCTGTTTTTCCCGAAGATGTGAAGCGCATTATGAAAGGTACCGGAAAGCATTGGGATGAGATCGTCAAGCCTGATATTTACTCATGCCTTGACGATGGTAAGAACATCCGTGTTATCGGCTGGATACTGCGGCGCAACGACAAAGACGAGTGCATCTTTTACAGGAACGGCGGGTGCAGCATATATGAATGGCGCCCTATGATATGCAGATGCTATCCTTTTTTCATGGGTGAGCGGGATATCGAGGTCATGCACTGTGAGGATCAGGTGAACAGGATCGAAGAGGAGAGCGCGAAAAAGATGGCGCTTATTGTGAAGAGGTATGAGATGAAAAAACTGCGAAGTTACATCCGCATCATCTCGCAGCTTGGTGGAAAATTAAGACGGTCTGACCTCTGCCAGCTGCCTTGCGGATACGAGGGGGAGGTCATTGTATTCGATGGGGATGCCGTATCTACAGTGAAGTTCGAAAATAACCGTAATATCTATGATAAACAAAACCGCGGATAAACGCAGATGAACGCAGATTAATAGCAACGCATCCGCGTTTATCTGCGTTCATCTGCGGCTAATATATTACGGAAACTTAAGAACTATAAGCGCCGGATG
>JAHIHJ010000219.1 GCA_018899795.1 Methanobacteriota archaeon | reverse complement strand
TGGTCTTTTTCACGCTTTGTGGTAATTTATGTAAGTTGTAAAGGGGTAAAGTTTAAAGTGGCTACGAAATCCTTAAAAGACGAAAGCCAATGCCGTCGGAACGGATGGTGGGGAAAACACGCGTACGTACCGCCGACCTGCAGTACCCGCCGAAGCTGCTCCAGCTGCCACCGCGAACGATCTGGAAGAAATCATTACCTTCCCATTCACTTCCATCAACCGGAGCATCTTGATAATCATCATGCCATTTATCTTTCACCCATTCCCAGACGTTACCATGAATATCATACAGTCCCCGTGGATTTGGCTTCTTCTCGCCGACGGGATGTGTTTTTCCCTTCCATTTAAGTTCTTCCCAGTCATTTTTGTCATATCCAAAAAAATCTCCTTTCTTAGGTGCTCTTGACCCGGAGTTCTCAACATACCATGCATATTCATTAAGTCCGGATTCATCATCACCAAAAGAATATCGTGTTATCGTACCGGCTCTTGCAGAATACTCCCATTCTGCCTCTGAAGGGAGACGATACTTGTTTGTGCCTTCTATATCATTAAGTGTTCTAATAAATCCCTGAACATCAAACCATGAGATTGTCTCTGCAGGCAGGTCGCCGCCCCTGAAACCCGGAGGATTATGTTTCATAATGGCTTTCCATTCTCGCCGGGTCACCGGATAGACACCAAGATAGAACGGTTTGCTTATCGTTACCTTATGCACAGGTTTTTCATCATCAGTTTCTTCTGAACCCATCATGAACTCACCTTCCGGGATAAGCGTGAATTTCATACCGATGGAATTGGTAATGATTTTCTGCTCTGTTTCAATCTCTTCGTTTATGTTTATATTTCTCATTTTATGGTGTTATAATAGACAACATATATATCCATTATGACAGGTGTTTCATTTTTCAAATTTTCACTGTTTCGCGCCCGCCCTCCATGCGGGATTGCGGTGGCTTCGCGCTTCAGCTTTGCGGCTTGCGCACGCACAGCCTTCAGGCTTCGCATGGATGTAAGCTTTGTGGTAAGTGGCAAGGGGTAAAGTGGAAAGCGGCTACACGTCCCTCACAAGGCGGAAGCCGACGTCGCTGAAGCGGCCCGGGTTGAGTTCGTCGCGATTCGCTGACCGGCAGCCCTCAATGGTGTTCAGCCAGCCGCCCCGAACAACCCGGACGGAGCCACTTCCTTCCCATGCACTTCCATCAGTGGGCGCACCGCTATAATCGCTATGCCAGTTATCCTGCACCATTTCCCAAACATTCCCATGCATATCGTACAGACCCCATAGATTAGGCTTCTTCTGACCAACACCGCGAGTTATTCCGCCAGAGTTTGAATAATACCAGGCATAATCGCCGAGGTTTGATTCATCATCGCCAAAGGAATACCTTGTCTTAGTGCCTGCACGCAAGGCATATTCCCATTCTGCCTCTGAAGGAAGACGATATTTGTTCCCACCTTCTTTCTCATTGAGCTTCTTGATAAAATCTTGAACATCATTCCATGAAACCATTTCAACCGGACGGTTATCGCCTTTGTCAGATGAGGGGTTGTTTCCCATGACATCGCGCCATTGTTTCTGCGTAACCTCATATTTGCCCATGTAGAATGCATTTGAGATTTTCACGCGGTGGACTGGACCTTCATCACTATCCCTGTTCTTCTCATTCGATGGCGAGCCCATGTCAAACTCGCCTGCCGGTATCATGACGAACTCCATGCCGATGGAGTTGGTGTAAGTCTTCTGGTCTGCGGAAGCTGTCACTACTGCTGCAACAGATGGGGTCGCTTTCGATGTCATTACAGGTGTGGTAGTTACAGAAGAAGTAGTTTTTTGAGGAGTAGAGATAGCGGGATTGTTTGAATCCTGGGTACCATACCAGCCCAGAGCCAGTACTCCAAATATTATAATCACTGCATAAAACCATTTCCCACCTGAGGATTTTTCCCCCTGCTCAATCCGCGCGCGCTTATCTTCCTTTTCCCGCCTCTGTTCCTCTTCAATCCTGCGCCTTTCAGCTTCTTCCCTTGCTCTTTCCTCTTCTTCCCTGCGCCGACGCTCTTCATCTTCTTTTTCCCTCTGAGCCTGTGCATCTTCCTCCCTCTCCCTGCGCAGTCTCTCCTGTTCTTCCCTTTCCTTACTTCGCCTTTCCTCCTCGCGCCTCTTTCTCTCCTCATCCCCTTTAAATTCAGTGCGCTGCACCACACTGTCCTTAATATTAACTGATGCTCCACCCTCCCCTCCGGCAAACGTAGTCCTCTGCACAACAGAATCTATGATATTAATGACCTGCTCTTTCTTTATCACCCCTATCTCCTGAGCCGACCGCACAGCGCTCACCACATGCCGCAGGTCAGCTACAGTCTCGTTCAGGAAACCGTTCAATCCATGCGGCTTATCAGAAACAGCCCTCAGCATCACCTGGGTCAGATCGTCTTCTTCTTTGATGAGGGCAGTCAAAAGGTAGTATGCCTTCTCCCCGATGGACTCACTGGCAAGATAGAGCATCCTCCCGCCGTCTATTGAGAAATCATCTACCTTATAATGCCTGCTCTTGCAGGTCTGTACAAGAAATGAGGTGAGCCGCTCAACAGTTACACCCTTAAAATTCAGCCCCATCTCGGCAGAATGACCTGCGCCTGAAAGTTCAAGGAACTCAAGCTTTGGCATCTTCTTCCCTTTCAGGAAAGGACATACGCAGTGCACCTCCTTGGGATGCATGTCAATCCTGTACTTCTTTGACTTTGCGTCACGGTAGGTTATGAGCGCCTCGATATTGACTTTATGCACGCAGCCAAGCGGCTTTAATACGAACTCTGCGGTTCGGGCGCTGGCAGAGGGGATGACACCGATTTTTTGCAACCGCTCCCCTTCAAGTTTGAAGAGGGTTTCGGGAAAATCAAGAATGACCTCCACATCAAATATGGCAAGATCGCTGATGTTGGTTATCCTGATACCAAATCTGATATTATTGTCAGGAAGGACTTCATATCCGCGTTTTATTTCGATATCAGGCAATTCTTTACCACCATGTATGTTTCATATGTTTGAGAAGTATAAAATTATTTGCAAATTCGCGGCCCCTATATCTTCGCTTCAATCCTCCCCTTCTTGATCACTCGTATCCCTCCCCCGCTCTGCGAAACCACAACACCAATAGAATTCGTTGCCATAGTAATAGCCGCAACCGAAGAATGCCTCGTCCCGAATCCTTTTGGCAGGTTAATGCCGCTGGCATTTGATGTCAGATACCTTCCCGCAGCCTCAATAAGACCATCTCCCCTGATCACAAAAACACCATCAAGCTGCGCCAATTCCTTGACATTATCCTTTAGATCAGGAAGCGTGATCATCCTTTCTTCCTGCGGATGCCCTGCGAAGGGATTAAGAATAAGCTGTCTTGAATTCTTCATTACATTCTCGCTATCCCCCATGACAAATGCCGTGCCAACAGGCTTTCCTTCCCTTCCTTCCTGGGCTATCTCCAGAGCAATATTAATTGCTGCTTCGAAAACCTCAGGTTTAATATCAGAACCTTCTAACAAAAAAGGCATTTTTTCAATTATTGGTCTTAAAAGTTCATTTTTGTTCTTTTCCATTGCCTGCTTTTTATTATCGATCAGTTCAGGTCGTTTTTTTTTATTCGGTTCGTACCCCCCGTATTCCTGCGCCCAGGCTTCATGCTTCATCAGATCGCGCTGCTTAACCGCGCTTTCAATAGATTCAAAAGACTTCTGGAAATCCGATTTAACAAGCGGTCTCACCTTAAGATTATAGTTCCTGACATCATCTATCGACCTGTCCGCAAGCTGGCTTAGACCCACATTCTGCTCCCGCACCATCGTCCATATAGCTTCATTGCACAGCGTGCTTACATCCCGCCCTGCGAACAGCTTTGAGACGCATTCCTGTGCTATCTCGTTCGGGTCTCCCTGGAACTCGATACCTTTTTTCTGGGTATTGAGCTTTATCATCTCCATGACCGCAGCAAGATCAGGCATGGGGACATATATCCTCTTCTGGAACCGGCTCAGAACAGCGGTGTCGAGATCCCAGGGCGTGTTTGTCGCAGCCATTGTGAGAATATAACTGCTTGATTTCTTATCCTGCAGTCCATCCAGTTCTGAAAGCAGCGTGGACAGCACCCTGCGCGAGGATTCTGATATCTCCGCCGATCTTGTCATTGCGATAGAATCGAACTCGTCAAGAAAAATGATAGACGGCGCCTTCTTGCGCGCCACATTGTACAGGGCTGATACTATCTTTGAAGATTCCCCGAAGTATTTGGATAACATCTGGCTCACTTTAACATTGAAAAATGTGGATCTCAGGGAACCCGCTGTGGCTGCTGCAAGCAGGGTCTTGCCTGTTCCCGGAGGACCGAAAAGAAGTATCCCTTTCCAGGGCTTTATTGCTTCAGGCTTTCCCTCGATTATGCTTAATACGATGGATTCCTTGATGGTCTCTTTGGTGTTCTCAAGACCCGCTATGTCGCCCCAGGTGACAGTGCTCGATGTTATCAGGTTCTCTTCAATATATTTCTCGAAATTCTCTTCTTTCTCCTGCCCTGTTTCACCTGTCCGCTCCGGAGCTTCTGTCGGCATCTGGACATATTCTTTTGGCTTATTTACTGCTGGTATTTTTCCTTTGTTCAATTGCTCTGAGGCATAGAAATAATTCTTCGAGAGCTGAAGCCATTTTTCTTTTGATTGTTTTCCTGAAGTTGAATTGCTGATCTTCCTGGCAGCGTTCGCAGCTGTGGTAAATGCCTTTTTTGCCTCATCGTATTTCCCCTCTTCAAAGGCTTTCTCAGCGATCTGTTTATTCTTTATGAATTCCTTACGCTGAAGAGCTTCAAATTCATCCGATATGCCCATTTTAGTCTCCTATATGATGATAAAAATGATAAAAAAAATGGATCGTGATCCATGCAAGCCATCGATTGAAGAGAATATGGCTAACTGGATTCAGTCTCTCTCTTCACGATCATTTTCTCGCTCTGCTTCTCAACCGTTTCCTTGAATTTATCCACGTCGATCTGCCCGGCTTCGAGTT
>JAHIHJ010000024.1 GCA_018899795.1 Methanobacteriota archaeon | reverse complement strand
GTTTCAAGCAGGAAATAAATGGGAAATTTAGCATCTGCTATCGCAATTCCGCATGAAATGGTAACCGTTGGATTCTCATACGATTTTCCATTGAAGAATTTCTTCGAAAATAAGAATCTATTATATATGTTCCTTATGAGCAATTCACAGAACTTGATCGCTCCCTTTCCGTTGATGATCAAGAGTATGTCATCTCCACCCACATATATAGGATCGATACCTGCAAATCTATTATTTTCCATCAAGTGTCTTGTATCTTTATCCTCAATGAATTTTCTAATTGTGTCTTTAATTTCTTGTTTGAAATTTGCATCAAAAGTCTCGCTCTTATAGTTATACTCTGCCGGGGTCAGGGTTTGCATGAACATGCGCCCCATCATATTACCATCGATAGCGATGACCGCGATTGATTCGCCAATTTCCTGAAGCTGAGATGGCGCGATCATACCATATTTTCTTAACAGGTCATTATTCAGATACGGATTTGTATTTTTTTGTGCTCTGCCGCTATTGGATTTTTCAGCACAAACTTTGCACATCGGTTCATTATTGAAAACCCCGATGGCCTTTCTCTTGAAACATAGTGGACAGACATCATCCCTTTTTGAAGGATGGATTATCGGATTTGTGCTAGCGGAATTCTTTTCTTTGTCTATTTCACCCTGCATTTTCTCAAGAACATCATGAAATTTAGTCAGTTCTTTAAGTTGAAACACATTTACTGCAACTACTGAATTTAATCCACCATGTGATATTTTCCTGACCCCATCAATTATCGCTTTCTTTAGTTCATTCTGAATCTCAGTATCTGAAGGCACAAAAGCCAGAAGATTTCCACCGCCTTTGAAAAGGACAGCTTCAGGGCAAACTTCCTTTGAAATGATTTGATGTGCTTTATCAAGTGAATCTTCCACTATTGCACTTCCTCCCCTTAACATCGGAAGTTTATCAGCTTCATTGATATATTCCTGTATCTGCATAATGTCAAGTGCCAGTAATCCGATAGTTCCCGAAATATGAGCTTCCAAACCGGAATAATGAATTGTTCCTCCGTTGACAATAGAATCCTTGAAAAGCATCAGAGTATCATCTGAAGACTTTGGCTTCACATTTCGTTGGGCAGTCCATTTATACCCTATTATCTCCGTGTGCTGCCCATCAAGACACTGCACATCTCCGGCATCAAAATTAATCTCATGAGGAAAAATACGATCTAATGATCTTACATTGACTTTCGAACCATCATAAGTACATTCAACATCATATATCCTGTCAGCGCCCGAGGCGATCATATCAGCTTTTCCGATCATATTTTCAAGTACAGTCTCCCTGTCTCTTGAATGGTGCTTCGCAGCCATTTTCGGGAGAATCTTTTTTAGCTCATATTTTGAAACAATATCAGGCTGCGCTTTTTCAAGAATATTGTTCAATATCTCTTCAGTCTGCGTAGTATGATAATGGAATGGCTGATTTGTCTTTTGGGAAGTAAATGATCTTGGTTTTCCAATATCGTGAAGTAGAGATCCGATTCTTATCAGTGCTTTAAAATCCCTTTCTGAGTAATTGCCAGCAACAGTTATCCCATATTGTTCAAGGCACTTCTTTTTGAAATCAGGCATCATATCGGCTTTCTGCACAGCAAGGCACACAGCGATCCCTGCTGTGTTCTTTGAATGATGGAAAAGCGAGCAAACCGGTAAGCGGGAATCTGAACAGATATTTTCATAAAAATTAGAACACTTCAAGATTTCATACAAATTATTAGCGATATCTTCAAGCGTATTGCCCCTAAAACCTTTGATAATTTCCTCGATTAGAACGTCAAGTTTCTTATCGCTGTCATCCGGATAAGAAATATCTTCCCTTTTTTTTGTGAACCAGTCCACAACGCCTATTTTCTCCATTTTATGCCTCCGTATTTATCATGAAACCACCAAGTCCATAGGTTGTATGTTTTCCTATCTGAAGGGCCTCGCCCATCTTCAATACCTCTCCTGCTTCCGAAGGGGCAGATGAAGTATCATATTTCACCCATCCCATACTTCCTTCCAGTGGTATAGTTTTATCATATATAGTAGTATGGTTGTATTTTACTGTCTTGATATCAAAATCCAGTATCGGGATATCAATACTAGAAAGGTCTTCAGAAACCTTATGTGGATAACAATCAGGATCATAATATTTCGTGATACGGTTGAATGCCCTCACTGATGAAGCAAGCAGCGAACTAAAAGAAGGAATAACCTCAGTTTTTCTATTGCGAAGCAGATGCATCGGAGATACGAACACGATTCCAGTTCTATCTGATAATTTATATTTCGGAATTTCAATGTTCTTTGCTTCCATAGATTCTATGGAATATTTCAATCCGCCAAAATGCAAGGAACTTGCTTTATCATTGATGTCGGAAAGAATTTTAGGGGCAAACTTTCTCCGGTCTCCGTGTATTTTAATGAAATTTCTGATACTGTCGCCATTTTTAAACGACAGGATCGAATATGGTTTTATTTCGATTTGTTCTTTGAAAACCATAAAATAAGGACATGATTGTGTTTCTGAGCATTCATTGCATGGTTTTCTGGGATTGCATTTCAGAACAAATCCCAGCCAACCCCTGAAAATCGAGCCCGTGAATTCAGTTTTGAGGTTATCTTTCGTTCTGATATCTATCTTAATATATGTAGATTTCAAATAATCGTTCTCCCTATTAAATAATCCACAATAATAAAGAATCTAAGAACGATTGAATATATAAATTTTGTTATATTGTGTGACTGTAAAATCATTTGGTGTTGGAATCTAAAAAACCGCAGATGAACGCAAATTAACGCAGATACGCTATCACAAATCTGCGTTCATCGGCGTTCATCTGCGGTTTCAAATTTACAAATATTTCATGATAGCCCCCCAACAATAAAGTTTTTGACAGCATCCAATTGCAGATAAAAGTTCCACATCCAAACATCATTTTGCCCTCAATGCTTCCAGTTTCTTCTGCATGATCCTCTTCAGATCATCTATCTTTCCCTTTTTTGCGCTGATAGGCGCTATCGCATCAAGCCACTGCTTCCAGGGCGGCATCATACCCAGCCTCTGTGCGATCCCGTCAAGCGTCCCGTCCACATCCCTGACCTTATCTATCTTGTTCGCTGCCACTATTACGTCGATATTCATCTCATGCAGGAACTCGAACAGCTCGACCTCCACAGGTATCTCGTTCCTGTTATTCCAGCGGTCCACTATCTCTGCGAACGATGACGCATTAACCACCATCACGGCAAATGCGATATTCCCGGCATTGTCCTCTATGTAGTGGACGATGTTGTTCTTGATGGCATCCATACTCTCGTCGCTTATCCCGCTCATGAACCCGAACCCTGGCATATCGGTTATTTGAAGATCCTGATAGGGGATCTGCAGCGGTTTGCGGGTCACGCCAGGGCGCCTGCCAGTACGGAGTTTCGCACCTGTGAGCGTGCTGATCAGAGTAGATTTCCCGACATTGGAGCGCCCCACGAAAATTATCTCTTTCATAACCCCGGTATATAAGCAGATGTTAATAAATGCTTTTACACGCACCTTTTCGGAACTCATCATTATACATTTAAAAAATTATTACCCAAAAGATTTTAATAAAATAAGCGCCATTATCAATTCGAGGATTACTATGGAAGGCTGTATATTATCTCGAGGAGAGGATTAAACATGTCTTTGCTGAACAGGAACACTTTCTTTGTCAGGGAACATGTAGGTTATTTCAAAGCTGCAAATGCCTATGATGTGCTTGACCCGGCGACGGGGCAGATCATCGGAACTGTGAGGGAGACGATCCCAAACTTATTTATTAAATTATTGAAGTTCACAGGATTAAAAACAAGCCTGCCATTCACCGTGGATATTTTCGATGACGACGGGAAGAAGCTTGTCACGCTCAAGCGCGGGTTCACGTTATTTCGCT
>JAHIHJ010000218.1 GCA_018899795.1 Methanobacteriota archaeon | reverse complement strand
AGTGTTGTCCTTACCGCGTCTGCGATCGCTTTTGCTGCTGTGATATTGTATCCGAGGGCTTCTCTGCCCTGGGTTCTTGTTTTGTCTCTGTCCAATATAATAATAGGCTGTCCGCTTAATTGTCCTGCCATAATGAATTACCTCCAGGCTTAAAGATGATTCTAAGTGTTTGTGGTTCTATAAATAATTTTCGTGAGGTATGCCAGTGCGCAGGTTAAAGTAATCAATCTCCTGATAACACAGGATGATCTGGAATATACTAAAAAAGAGATTGCGGAGTGCGCAGACGTGGGGCGTTCAACTCTATATACTTTCTGGGAAACTATTGAAAGGTACGAGATCGTAAAAAAAACACGCAGGATAGGAAACACCTGGCTTTATAAGATCAATTCGGACACCAAAATTTATATGCTTACTGAACATTAGTATATTTGTATTCAATGGCTGAAACTGAACTTATTAGAAGAATGGCGGATGATGTTGCTGCTTTAAAAGAGCAAATGAGCCGAATAGAAGTTACCATAAATGAAATTGATATGGACATTCATAGAGAAGTGAATCCACAATACCTTAAAAAATTGGAAAAAATCAAGAAACAGAAAGGTATTAAATTCAAAACCATTGAAGAATTTGATGCATATTATTTGTACGTATAAGAAAGAAGATTCATGAAATTATCGAGCATCCCGCCCATTACAAACCTCTGAAATATGGCATGAAAAGCATCATGTGGAATTTCTGGATTTTGGTCACCACGACGAAATATATTTATAAAAATTTATGTAAATAATTGGAATAGCTATTTTATCTTCTCCACCCTCGCCACACTCATATTCTTCTGCAGCCCCATCGCTTCAGCCACAGACTCGCACTTGGTCTTCAAAAGGTACGCGATCGGCTTAAAATCATATTCAGACATCGTCTCGTAGTTCGCCATGCCCTTGCTGATTATCAGTGACGCGCTTCTCATCGCCTCCACAAGCTCAGGCGGCGCCTCTTTCAGGCACACACCTATGGCATTCGACCCGGTGGTAAGCACCCTGTCCACCATTTTGTCAATACCAAGTTCCTTGACCTCTTTCATTGTAACATCGTTGAGTATGGGCGCGCCTCTCACTACCAGAGTGATCCTGCCTCCGAGCTTTTTTATCTCCTCAAACAGCAGGGTATCAAATATTATCTCACCGCAGTTGTCAGCAAGGTAAACCACATCCTTGAGCATTGATCTCATTATGTCAGAATCATCCACATCAAGCCCGTGCTTGAGCTGCTTTATTATGGTTTCTTTTCCTGTAGCTTCATCAGCATCGAATCCAAGCACCCCGAAATCAAACGAGTTGCCGATTATAGACACAAGCACTGCGCGCCTGAAGGAGTCTTTTTCTGACATGAACTCACGCACGAACGGCAGGAGCTTCAGTGCAATCTCATTGCTCTGCCTCTTTTTCTCAATGTATGGATCGATATCCCCCAGCACCCTGTACGCTTCCCTGTGTATCTTCGTGGATAGATGCGTAGCAGGCGCACCGTCCACCAGGTATTTCCGCAGCACCTCGATACCAGCAAGCACTGCTTTTTTTTGCAGCGTGACATCTTTTGTAGAAAGCTCTGCCTCGAACTGGACTCTGGATAACAGGCACGGCGCACATCTGGGGTGGATCTTCATTTCTCTCCTAAAATTCGAATAATTGCCTCTGTTTTGTTTCTATCGCCGTCTTTTTCTCCCCCATCCATCTTAACATTTCCCCAGTTATCCCGAAATCAGACAGGATGCGCTCAACCGGCGGGAGTATCTGTTTATTGACATAATAATCCACATCAAGAGGCAGTTTTTTCTCCTTTGCGTATTCCGGGTCTTCAGCCCTTTCAACGAACATCCCCTTCCCTGCCAGAATAACAAAAGGTATCCTGTCGCCTACGTTCGCGATTATTCCGCGGCTTTTTAATTTATCCACAACTGATATATGCGGCTGTCTGTTCTTGTAGCTCTCAGCCTTTTTTGTGTACTGCCTTGTCAGTATCAGGTCATCGAACAACTCGCTGTCTTTACCTGACTCCACCGACCTTATGCGATTTATTGTATCCTTCACAAGTTCGACAGCTTCATCCACTTTTGCCTCCTTCAGCACAAGCTCAAGCACTCTTTCAACTGTCTTTGTGGTCAATCCGCACCAGTCCCTGCGGACTGTTTCCATGCCTTTTACCTTTATTTTTTCCTTTATCCCCTGCGGTGTTTTTTCCCATATGAGGAGAGCATACCGCTTTTTCGCAATGAATATGGCGCGCCTGGCAAATGAGTCAAAAACAAGTTCCATAGGCTTGACAAGGGAATCAGTTACAGTATTGGCGATACTATTTCCCACAAGCTGCGCCTCATCAAAAGTAAGCTGTTTATCAAGGAGATGCACAAATACGCTGTCAGTATCCCCATAAACAACAGATAGACCAATGTGTTTTCCGTCTTTTATTTTATCCATTTCATCCTTTTTAAGAGCCCTGCCGTCCTTGATGATAATTTCCTTTATATCTTCTTCAATAAGTTTCTTGGTGCGCAGGATATTCTCGCGTCCGAAGCTCGTTACTGCGCTAGCAAGGGTCAAACTGTAAAGCCGCGCCCTTGAATAGCCTGAATAGCCGTAGAAACTGTTAAGAAGTATCTTGAGCGCAAGCTGCGTGGCGTCAAGCACGCGGTAATCCTCTTCGTTCGCTGTCTTCATCTTTGCGCGCGTCGCCTGTCTTCGGTCAAGGAGTTCTTCAAGTATGGACGGAACAATCCCTTTTACTGTATCCCGCGACACAAAAACACCGCCTGTTGGCGCAACAACCACATCATCAGGGCTCTCGCCTACCACTTCAGTTGTATAGCACAGGTTATGCGCCATCATTATTGTCGGGTAAAGCGATTTGTAGTCGAGTATCACGATATTTTCAAGCAGCCCCTTCTTTGGCGGAAGCACCTCTGCACCAGCCAGTTCCTCGCCTTCATCATAGCGCTCATCTGACATCTCGCCAGTGGGGCGTGCAGGCAGTACGCGGTCGTGCTTCATGTACTCGCGAAGAATGAGGTTCTCCACCATCTGGGTCTGCCCGCCGTCAAGGATATCCTGGAGCAGTGTGCCGCTCACCCTTGCCAGAGCTATGTATTTGTCGATAAGCCGAAGTTTCAAAAGGAACGCAAGCGCAAGCTCGGAGTCGCGCCTTGAATAATCAACGAATTTTGAGAATTTCTCACCGTTATCATTCCAGTATGCTTCCATCTCAAGAAATGGTATGTCAAGTTTCTCAAGCCCCAGAAGTTCTTTTGCTGAGTTCCTGAGCGTGTACTGCTTTAGCGAGTACTCACGGCGAAGCAGCGGAAGCACGTCAACAGCGATGCGCCCCATAACGCTTACCCGCGTGATGTTGCCGATCTTCCTGTAATACAGTGTCTTACCATCTCTTCCTGCAAGCGGTTCTATCTTTGCTCCCTTCCTGTTAAGAGCCCTTATCCTGTCCACGATGTACGGGATGTCAAAACTGTTGGAGTTGTAGCCCACAAGGATGTCGGGGTCGTATTCCCCGATGATGTCAAAAAACCGCCGCAGCATTGCCTCTTCGCTGCCGCAGCTCTCGACATCCCCACTCATGCTGGTCTCTTTTCCCACAAGCACAAGCGTCTTTTTGCCTTCAAATTCAGGCGCAAAAGCAAGACTCAAAAGGACAATGGGTGAATTCTCAGCCGTCGGCATGGCGCCGTGTAAGGGAAGGCACTCGATGTCGAATGCAAGGTGCCTGAAGGGCGCATTTTTCAGGATATCCACGGGTTCCACTTTTCTTGATGTTATCCTGATACTGCTCTTGATGTCGGTATCATCCGCGTTCCCCTCTGGTTCTGCTGCTGCCCATCCCATCCCTCCAAGACCTCTGTCCACCATGTACCTGTTCCTGAACAGGATATCGGTTTCATAAACCTCGTCCACCATCTTTTTTAAATCGTCGCGGATCGCGGGTACGCCCTTCGGGTCATAGAGAATTATCTTTAGCATGCTGACCGGACTCTTGAAATACCCGACTGGCTCAAACCGCCTGACAACTTCTATTCGTTTTATATGCTCTTTGAAGCGTTCCTTTAAAATATCTGCGCTCTCAGGGGGCGCCTTTGCATAAAAATAAGGTTCGAAATCCGGCACCGAGCAGCAGACACTGTTCCCTGATCCGTCCCTGCCGTAGAGCCTTACAACGGGTTTCCCGTCGCTGTAAGTGTAATCGGCGTCTAGGATCTGGAAATTCATGATGATTAGATTTGATTTAAAAGGTTTATAGGTTTCTTTATATGCGTATTGTGCACAATATTAATTTTATGCACAGATTTTGTGCATACTATTGATTATATGCACAAATTTTATGCATATAATTATAAATATGAAAACCAATCTACTTGATATATGGAAGAAAGACACCGTGCTTTACTGGTAAAACAGAATCCGTGGTGGAGCGACAAAAAGGTGAAACTCCCGGATTTTGAAAGAGACCTGATCAATACTCTGGTCAGATATGTCGAATACAAACAAATACTGGCAGTGATCGGTCTGAGAAGGGTTGGTAAAACCGTTTTGATGAAGCAGTTAATGCAGAAATTGACAACGCCGAAAAATAACCTATGCTATATTTCTCTTGATGACATAGATTTCCAGAATTATAACATTGTAGAGGAGTTAATAAACTATTTTCTGGAATTTTCAGATAAGAACGGTATGAGGTATCTGTTCCTTGATGAAGTGCAGAAACTTCCGAACTGGGCAGACCTGCTAAAGACATATTATGATACCGAAGATAACCTGAAGATATTTGTTACAGGTTCGGCAAGCCTTGAGCTAAGCGAATTTAAAGAAACACTTGCCGGAAGGATACTTACATTTCACATGCCAGTACTAAAATTCAGGGAATTCGCAAGATATTTCATGCCTGATGATACTCTGAAAAATATAAGTATTTCGTCATTATCCTCCATATTTGGATCTTCGCTTTCAAAAGATTCGTTCATAAGGGAATATGATATCGAATTCGCAGGGAAAAAAGAGAGATACAATGAATTATTTAAAAGTTATCTTTTAAAGGGGGCTTTTCCTGAATTGCTTGATATAGAAGATGAAGAATTCATAAAAAAATACATAAAAGAATCAGTGATCGAAAAGACAATTGTGGATATTGCAAGGCTTGCGGGTGAAGATGAAAAAATAATTTACGAACTTTTCCGGCTGCTTGCAAATAGC
This sequence comes from Methanobacteriota archaeon, assembly GCA_018899795.1. The sequence continues at coordinate 1,132 of JAHIHJ010000218.1, read as the reverse complement.
AATGCGCAATTATTTGAAATTACGAACCTATCTGGGATATTAAAGATAAACAGGAACCTTGTGTCAAAATATGTGAACCTGCTTGAGAAATCGTTCCTTATAAATGTGGCTTACAATTTCACTTCAAGTGTGGCAAGACAGGTAAGAGCAAGCAAGAAGCAGTATTCTGCCCACAGTTCTATCGTTATCGCAATGCTTGATCATCCTTTTGATATCCTTAATACAGAGGTTGCAGGACATATGGTTGAGGCGGCGATATCAGGGGATTTTGAAAAGACTTCCTTCTGGAGAACACCGCAGAAAGACGAGGTTGATATAATATTAAAAGAGAAGGGAATTGTCCTGCCGATAGAAGTTAAATACCAGCAAAATATCACAAATTCCGATGCTGCTTCTGTTTTAAAATTCTGCAAGAAATTCGGGGTCAGGAATGGATTAATGGTGACAAAAGAGCTCATGGATATGCGTAAGATCGGTGATGTTGAGATGCTGTTTATTCCGGCATGGTTGTTCCTGCTGATCAATCCATGATTTAAAGTTCGAAAATATCTAAAAAGGATCGATTATCTTTATCCACGGAATTTTCTTAAAGTCGTTTTCGTTTTCAGTATAGATCGAGAATATATTATTTTCTCTCATAGTCGCTGCCAGTAATGCATCCCAATAGTGGAGCCCATGTTTTGTACTGATAGCAATAGCCGATCGAATTGTTTGAGCATCATAATTGATGACATGCCAGCCCTGGAAATCGATTATATGTTCAATGAAGTCTCCTGCCACCTTAGCAGGTATCGGATTTGAGATCTTTTTTGTCACAACAACGTAGAATTCTGACAGGTTCTGGACAGAAACGGCAAATTCGCGCATCCCTTTCCAGCAATCGGCTGCAAGGTCGGCGCATATCTTTCGCTTTTCAGGTTCGCTTTCATCAAAAACATAGCTGAGTATGTTTGAATCTATAAGGGCGAGTTCATCTTTCATGGAGTTCGTCCCTGTCCGTGTATAATCTCTTTCCAAAATCGAATTTCAGCTCAAGAAGCTTCAACGCTTCCTGCGCTGTCTTTTCCTGTTTCTTTTCGTAGACCCATTTCTTCATCGCCTCTGTCAGCGCTTTTCCAAGTTCACCCTTTCT
>JAHIHJ010000217.1 GCA_018899795.1 Methanobacteriota archaeon | reverse complement strand
TATTGCGGGATTGCATGGATATCGGATGGGAGGAGATCAAATATCATTTAGAAAAGGAAAATCTCAAGATAATCCATATTTTTGGGGAGGATCTGACATTTCCATCTCTTGATCTTGCAGAGATGATAAGGAAATCTATTCCATACAACTGCCAGAAGATCGTAATCGATCCATTGACCTATCCAACTTTTTATTCGGAGAAAGAGAAGAGAAAATCCATCAGTACTATTTTCCAGGAACTTCGCAAGATCGGGACTTTGTTGATCGTGCTCGAAGAACAAGGTGAAAATAACCATATATCTGAAGGAAACGCAATGCCGCTATATTTAGCAGATTCCGTGATATATCTGCAGAACCTTGGATTTGGCGAATTGTACGACCGGACGCTCAAGATCATGAAGCACAGGGGATCAAAGCACGGAGATAGTCTATATCCCTATACCATTGAGACAGGTTTGGGGATCGTTTTACGGGCATCTGAAAAACAAATAGAAAGGGTGAAACCGAAAAATAAATTCGATGCTGTATTTGATAATGCTGTTAAAAAAGCCAGGACCATGGGAGCAATAGGGGAGCGATTGAGCGCAAGGATTCAGGCTTTACAGAAATACTGGACGCGCGATGAAGATCCTTCAGATGTTCTCGAACTGGTGCTAAGGGAAGAAAATAAAGGATATGACAAAGGCAATTGAAGAGATTCTCGATGAGCTGTATGATATCGATGGGGTAGAAGCATGTATACTCTACAGGATCGATGGCGTCCCGATATTGCTCAGGACAACTGGAAACAGGGAAGATCTTCTTGAGACCATGTTCTGGCTTGAGAAGCAGATAAAGAATGTTCTAGGGGGTATGAACACTGAAGGTTTGAAAGATACTGTTTTCTTTTTCAGGAACAAAAGGATAATGATAGCCCCGTCCACGAGGTCAACTGTGCTTGTGACCATAATGGTTGAGGAGGCGAACCAGCAGCTTATTTCACTTGAGACGCTTCGTGTGATTAGGATAATTAAAGATTGTTTAGGATAAAATGAGATCCGTAACTCTATTCAGCAATAAGAAGGATCCTAAAGATGCGGCACGGCATATTTTAGAGCAGGCAAGGTCGCGCCTGGATTTTGAGCCTGACCTTGCCCTTTTCTATGCAACGCTGAAGTACAACGGTAAATACCAGTCCATGCTGGATATCTTCCAGGAAGAATATGGGGGCATACCGCAGATAGGCGCCTCGGTGGATGGGGTGATTTATCCTGACGATATGCGCATGGATGGCGCGGCGCTCGTGCTGTGTGAGGATGATGAGGCAGAGATCAGGGTCGATGGGATCAAGGAAAAAGGCGCCCTTGAGTCTGCTGAGAAACTTGCGAAAAGGGTGAAGTGCGAAAAAGGGGCTATCGTGCTGCATTTTCCACTGGTGCATGTGCCGGATCCACTCAAATCTGCAGAGTTTTATGCAAAAGGGTATTATTACAGCAAGATTTGTAAGGGTGCGAGCCCAGAGAAACAAAAAGAGTTCGCTGGAAAATTCGCTAATTATTGTGAAAAAGAAAATATCTTTTATTTGCCCCCAACGATTCTAAATATTTTTTCTGAACAGACCAATCACAAAATCCCAATTCTTGGAATAAATGTGCTTCACACGCAGGTGAGATTCAATTCTCCCAGTATTTTCTGCAACTTTGAGGACATCGGAGGCGGTATTGCGGCGCTGACGATTGAGAAAGAGAATGTGAACGCTGTTTATGACGATATATTTCCTGAAAAAGGGAATACTGTTGAAGAAACAAGAAGTGTTGTGGATAAAGAATTTAAAGTTATCAGGAAATTCAAGGCAAATTTTGAAAAGAATATATTGATCTCGCTGGATGGCATGCCACCGATGCAGGCGGTCAAAGACCTGATATATGCTCCCGAGGAGAAGACGGAAGAGACGCTTAAGCATCTCGAAAAGGGAGATTATAACCTGACTTTCAGGGTTTCATGGGTTACAAAATTTTAAATAGTTGAAAAGCGCATACAGCAGGAATGGTGAGAAAAACTCCCAAATTAATTTTGTAGCCCATATATAGGCTACAACGAAAAACTATGAATCGTGCTT
>JAHIHJ010000216.1 GCA_018899795.1 Methanobacteriota archaeon | reverse complement strand
ATCTGCGTCAAGATCAATACACAGGTCAATATCCGACTCTGCGCGGGGTATACCTTCAACCGATGAACCATAGAGCATGATGAATCTCACTTTTTCAAATCCCTGTATATTTTTCACTCTCTCCACGCTATTATTAACAAGTTCGTCTATTTTATCAGGGTTCATCAAAGTTTCACATATTATCTGATAGTGATACTGATATAAAATTATTAGTAGAGAAGGTTTACATGTACGCTGTGTGTAGCTGCCTTTGCACCATGGAAGATATGCCGGATTTTGTGCCCGATTTGAAGGGCGGAAGACTCATGCATGAAGATCGACGCAATGTCCAATAATCACAACAACATATATATATCATGTTGGTATTATTATCCAATATAATGCCAACTCCCACCGCCCTTAAAATATTCAAAGAACTCAAACACCCAATTTCAATATCCGAAATAGCTCATCTGCTCGGATTAGACCATTCCACGATCTCCACATCTGTATCTTCACTTGTTGAAGAAGGGCTTGCGCAAAAGCACAGAGAAGGAAAAAAGACGCTCATAAGACGCTCAGACACCCTGCATGCCCGCTCACTGGAAGAGTTCATAAAAGAATACCCCAGACTACCAATAGAATATCTCTTTTCTTACTCTTCAATGGAAATCCTGAGCATGCTGATGCATCCCCATAGTATCACAGATATTGCTGCGATGACCGCACTAAACAGGCACACGGTATCGGAAGCCCTGTCAAAGCTATCAAAATACGGTCTCATACTCAAAGAAAAAGGAAAATTCGTGATCAACAAACGGCACAGACAATTAGCGGATTTCATAAAAAACTACTGGCGCCATTTTGCAAACCAGCGCCTTCGGGCAGAAGATGCAGTAATGCTGTGGCAGCGCGGTCCGGAATTCCTGTTCAAGACGCAGATCGAACCCGGAAAGAGCATTGAACGGGATGATATCAAGGCTTCTGCAATAACTGTATTCTCAAGATATGGGTTGAGGCTAATAACCGGAACACGATATTATTTTCACTCAAGGAGAAGGTTGACCGTTGAAGACCACATCATTCACACGATATTGATCGATCCGCAAAATCCTATCTACAACTCCTATGCTGCAGGGCTCATCATGCAGTCAGGTGCAAAAAACCTGCCAAACGCCGCCAGGATTTATGATATTCCAGAGCATATAGGGTCGGTTCTGGAATATGTCATGACAAAAAAGAAGAACAGCAACTTTGTGCTTCCGTGGAATGAATTCATGGATATCTTTGACAGCATTAAGGTGGGCTGAGATGCAGGCAGGTAGTCAATAAGAGCCCATATAAATCTATATAACCTCCTGAATCTAATTAGATAATTGAATAAGATATGACAGAACTGGTAGTCGACATTCCTAACGACATCGCTGAGGAAATGAAGAGATTACGCTTTATAAACTGGAATGAAAAAGTAGTCAAAGATATTTTGTTATTTTTAAATGAGCGGGAAATCGTGGAATCCATACTGGCGAAAAGTAAACTTAAGGAAAAAGATGTTGAAGAAATTGATACTATCATAAAGCGTGGTTTATTTGAAAAGTACTACAAAACTAAGGTTAGTTCTTGATACAAATATCATTATCTCGGCTCTGATCAACAGGAAATCCACAATAAGAGATATCCTGCTCTCTGACAAGATAATTTTTTATCTTCCAGAACTGGTTCTTGCTGAATTGCTCAAACATAAAGAACTTCTCTGCAAAAAGACAGGTTTGAGCCATAGAGAAGTATTTTTCACGATATTCTATCTTTTAAGCAAAGTGGAAATTGTGAAAAAAGAGGCTTTTTCCGAGAATCTTGAAAAGGCAAGGAACATAATGGAAAAGATCGATGTTAAAGACTCTGAATTTGTTGCACTCGCTCTATCTATTGAAAATGATGGAATTTTCAGTAACGACAGGCATTTTGATAATTCGGGAGTAAAAAAATGGACAGTCGAGGAAATCGTTGGATGGTTGGAGCTATAATATGGATCAACGGTTGAAGTTCGTGAATTAATGTATTACAATGTAATACACCACCTCAAAATCCGAATTATACACAGGCAGCCCGCAAACAGAACTCCCGGCATAATCCTATAAATACTACCACTTCCTACACAAGACCCATGACCCATTACCTCGGCGAGTTATTGCTTTACTGGTGTCCCTCATGCAATCTTCCCGTACTCGGGAAGACCTGCGCCTGTGGAGCAGCCACCAAAAAGATAGAAATAACTCCGCCCGGAGATATCAGACCTGCATTCCCCTATGATATCGACCTGATCAACAGGACAACAGAAAAACAGTTCGGTATCAGGCTTGTTCCCGAAGGCAGGCTCGTGGTGCTGAACAAGGCGCCATACGAGGACAGGATGGACGAAGTGGTATTTGATGGCGCAATTATGGGCTCTTTGCGTTTTGAGCTTGAAAGGATGGAATGGGTGTTCATCCCCAGGCTTGAAGGAGCGCGCCGGCTTGTGGGTGGGAAGAAATGGCTCGTCGTAGATAAGGGCGCGGTTGATTTTTTAATAAAAGGCGCTTCGGTGCTTGCTCCCGGAGTGAACGAGGCTGAGGCAAGCATTATAGAGGACGATGAGGTGATCGTGCTTGATCCGCAGAACGAGGTCATAGCCACAGGAAGGGCGCGCATGAATGCGCAGCGTATGCTCACACACGAGAAGGGCATGGCTGTGAAAACGCGATGGAACGGCAAACCCGAACCAGTGGCACCGCTGCGGGCTGAAGAAAAAACCTGGGACGATGCAGTTGCAGCAAATATGCAGATATTAAAAAAATTTGAGGAAAAGTCGCACAACTTCATAAAGAACGTCGCAGAGACCACAGGAAAACCGGTCACTGTTTCATTCTCTGGTGGAAAGGACAGCCTGGTGACACTGCTGCTCGTACGCGACGCTGCCTGTGATTTTGACATACTTTTTGCTGACACGGGTCTAGAGTTTCGCGAGACTGTGGAAAATGTGGAACAGACCGCAAAAGAGCTCGGTCTGCCCCTGAAGATACACTCCTCAGGTGAAGCTTTCTGGAATTCCATAGACAATTTCGGTCCTCCCACGGTCGAGGCAAGATGGTGCTGCAAGGTATGCAAGCTCGGCGCGATAACCCAGATCATCGATAATAATTACGAGAACGGATGCCTCACTTTCATCGGGCAGCGAAAATACGAGAGCGAGGTAAGAGCCAACAGCGACTACATCTGGAAGAACCCATGGGTGGGAAACCAGATAGGAGCAACCCCGATCCAGAACTGGACAGCGCTTCATGTATGGCTGTATCTTTTCTGGAAGAAGGCAAAATATAATCCTTTATACGAGGAAGGTTTTGACAGGATAGGGTGCTGGCTGTGTCCATCTGCGAGCATGGCGGATTTCACAAGATTGACTGAGATCCATCCCGAGCTTGGCGAAAAACTTGAAAAATACCTTCTTGACTATGCGTCACGCAGCGGACTGCCTGAAGAATGGGTAAGATATGGATTCTGGCGCTGGCAGGTGCTTCCAAAGTCCATTCAGATGATCGCGGAAAAGAAGGGCATAAACATTGTCCCGAAATTATGTAAAAAACCTGTGCACTTTACAATGACTATCGGCTACCGTCCGTGCAGGGCAGGCGGGATGACAGCAGAGGGCAGTTTTGGCGCGCCTTTGAACCTTCAGCAAATATCAGAAACAGGCTTTCTCGACATCATCGGGGAAACAAATTCGATCGACGGCGTGATCATTGCGCAGACAGGAGAGAACAACGTCCATGTCTATGCAAGCGGCACAGTTGTCGCACGGGGCGCAAACGAGGGTGAGGCGCGGGATTTGATATGGCTTGCAGAAAAGACCATCCTTCGCGCCCTTGCATGCACAGGATGCGGCGTATGCGTCGGGCAGTGTGCGGGTCGGGCTATAACTGTGAATGGAACTGCGCAAATAAGCGGTAAATGCACACGCTGCGGGAAGTGTACGCGGGCATGTCCTGTGGTGAAATTCGGCTCATCTGCCCAGTAACCAGCTAAGGAAACCGCGTTTATACTTAACCCCCTTAATGAAGATCTGCGCTCCCTGGGTCTTTGAGATACCGTGCACCTTATTCGCGTTTATCTTTCCTCCTATGGTATTGCCGATGCTTTTTATTTCATCCGCATCGATCTCACCGCCTGTCATTGAGCTCCCGGTTTCATCTCCAGCTTTTTTGGTGATTATCTTTCCGGATCTCATGCAGGAGCCGAGGTTATTCCCTGCGATCTCAACCTGTATATTGCCTCTTTCAAGCTCGAATCCCACATAGTCAAGTCCGTTCACATCGAGTTCAAAAGTCCCCGGATACATGTGTTCAGCACAGAGAGAGGTCAGGTAGCCCAATACCATCTTATCGTATGGACCTCTGGGAACTGACTCCCTGATGATAATATGTATATCTCTGGCGTCTGCAGGAGCAGCCTTTTTCACTTCGCTTTTGCTCACATTTTCTATCTTTGCGATCAGCTCTTCAAGCATCATACTTTAAACTACTGCTTTCTGAGCTTAACTATTTTTTCATCGCTACCTTTTTCACGAAAAACCCCATTTAAAGATAGATGATACATATCCTTGAAGGCAAGGTGTCCATAGATAATGTGGAAGAGTTCCTGCATAAGCTTAAAAAGATCAGCATCGAAAATAACCTTACCATTCAGGCGCTGGACGCTGATAAGATCGCAGGCGAGGAACATATCAGGTTCGCGGTCGAAAAGGCACTAAATTCATTCAGGACAGGGACCGCTATCGCGAACGACCTCTCAAAGGAAATAATGCTGTATGCCGCAGGCACACGCCAGATAAGCAGGGCTGTGAAACTTGGAATTCATAAGGGAGAGAATAATATCGTGCTCGTGGCGGTCGGGGATGCGAAGCTTTCGGGATTTGATGAAATAAGACATGAGCATGTACTTGCATACAATAAGTCTAAAAAAGAGGTGCTCATGAAGGCGTTTGGTATCACAGATAAGGAGCTTGAGGCTGCCGGGGAGGAAAAGCTGCCTGAACTTGTGCTGGAGAGGGTGGCGCTTGTGGATGTTATCAAATGAAATCCTTTAATATAGGTGTTATCGATAAAAAGAAGACAATTTATAACTAATGAAATATATTCTATTAAAAAATGGGTGCTGAAATAGACGAGATTTCTAAATCAATCAATGAACACCAAACCCGTAAAGAGTTGATAGACCCTGTTTTACATAAAATAGGCTGGATTGAAAAATACATTAAAGAAGAGGTGAACTCCATAAAATCGGATTTCAACCAGAAGCATTTTATTCTTTTTAATGTTGATAGTATTGAAAAGGGTATTGACAGGTTTATTGATTATGTTTTATTGGATGAAGATTTTACTATTTTAGCAATTATTGAAGCCAAGCGTTATTCTTTAGATGAAGAGAAGGGCAGAATCCAGGCAAGAACCTATTCCAAAGATATAGAGAAGCAAGTGAACCGAAAGATTCCAATTTTTTTAACCAACGGCACAACATGGCGTTTTATTGATGAAGATGGAATCGAAAGAAAAGTCAGCGGACCATTTAGTCAGGAGGACCTTAAAAGAAGAAGTGATCTACATAATCAAAAGCGAGACCCCAGAAACGTGAATATTGACCCTCGCATAATTGACAGACCAAGAAACTTTCAAATTGTAAGAGCATTGAGCGAACATTTTGCACAAGGGCATCGAAAAGCTCTTGTTCAGATGGCAACAGGAACCGGGAAAACAAGGGTGGCAATGGCAATAATTAAATTGCTGATCAATGCGAATATGATACGCAATGTTTTGTTTATCGCTGACCGCATTCCTCTTGTCAATCAGGCTAAATCCAATGGATTTAAACAGTTTTTTACTGAACCTGTAGCTGATTTGCGTGAAGGTTT
>JAHIHJ010000215.1 GCA_018899795.1 Methanobacteriota archaeon | reverse complement strand
GGGAGCAATGTTGACGGCGTGCTTGACGAAAAAGGAGAGGTCATAAAGAAAATAACGCCTCGCAGTTTTATAGATATGAAAAAGGACATCATGGGGGCGAAAGCTCCTGATGTGACAGGCGGAATGTTCGGCAAGGTGTCAGAACTGGTAGAACTTTCAAAGAAAGGGATAAGTTCGCGTGTATTCAATGCGGCAAAAAAAAACATGGTCTCAAAATTTTTATACGGTGAAGACGTGGGAACATTAATAACAGACAAATGACTTATATATAAAAGGTTGAAATTAGGGGTACTGAATGACGACATCGGACCGGAAGATAGAACATCTCTTATTATGCGTTGAAAAAGACGTTGAAGCCCATAAGACCCACCAGGGTTTGAGAGCCAGCGGTTTTGACGATATCTATCTGGTGCATAACTGTCTTCCCGAGATAGATAAGAAAGCACTGGATCTTGAGACGGAGTTCCTGGGCAGGAAACTGCGGGCTCCGCTCCTTATCGCATCGATGACAGGGGGACATCCTGACACGAAGGCGGTAAATGCAGCTCTTGCAGGAGCGGCAGAGGAACTCGGGATAGGCATAGGTGTAGGCAGCCAGAGGGCGGCGATCGAAGACCCTGGTCTTGAAGATTCATTCAGGATCGTCAGGGACAGGGCGCCCAACGCATTCATATACGGGAATGTGGGCGCAGCGCAGCTTAACGAATTCGGTATTGAAGGCATTGAGCGCGCGGTGGAAATGATCGGCGCTGACGCCATGGCGATACATCTGAATTTTCTCCAGGAAGCCATACAGCCTGAGGGCAATATCGACGCGAAGGGCTGTCTTGCTGCGATAAAGAATATCTGCAGCGAACTTTCCGTACCCGTGATAGTAAAAGAAACGGGCGCGGGCATTTCTCATTCACAGGCTGTTGCGATATGCGAAGCTGGAGCAGCAGCCATTGATGTTGGCGGACTTGGCGGTACAAGCTGGGCTGGAGTTGAGACTTACCGCGCGCAAAAGCGAGGCGATATGCTGTCAGACCATATTGGCAGGCAATTCTGGAACTGGGGGATACCCACTGCTGTAAGCATAGTGGAATCCTCGATCACAGTACCGGTCGTCGCTACCGGCGGCATCCGCTCAGGCATTGATGCGGCAAAATCGCTTGCCCTTGGCGCTTCCCTGTGCGGCGTCGCGCTTCCGCTTGTAGCGCCAGCTTTAAAAGGCAATAAAGATGTAGTAGACAGGCTTACACTTGTTATTGAAGAACTAAAGGCAGCAATGTTCTTATGCGGTTGCAGTAATGTTGAAGAACTCAGCAAAGCGCCGGTAGTAATTATAGGCAAAACGAAGGAGTATCTGGAACAGAGAGGATTTGATACAGCCAGGTTTGCCAGGAAATAATGGAAATATAGTGAGAAAATAAAGGAAATATAGTGAGAAACAAAATAATTTTTATGGAGTGAATAAATTGACAGAAATTGGAATAATAGCAGTCGGCGGATACAACGAAATGGGAAAGAACATGACCGGCATCAGAATAGATAACGACATCATTGTTCTTGACATGGGACTGCAGCTGGACAGGGTCCAGATACATGAAGACGTAGAAATAGACAAAATGCATTCAATGGACCTGATAAAGATGGGAGCGATCCCTGACGACACGGTCATGAACGAGGTGGGCGGGAAGGTCAAAGCTATCGTCTGCACGCATGGTCACCTTGACCATATTGGCGCGATACCCAAATTAGCGCACAGGTACAAAGCACCCATTATCGCCACACCATATACAGCGGAACTTGTGAGACATGAGATATCTGATGAAAAGAAATTCAAAGTGAACAATGAAGTTATCCCCCTGAAACTTGGTGGGATGTATAATCTCACGCCTGATATCCAGATAGAGTTCATAAGGATGCAGCATAGCATCGTGGACACAGCCTTCGCTGCTATCCATACGCCAGAAGGCGTTGTGCTGTATGCAAGCGATTTTAAACTGGACAGGACTCCCACTATCGGGCAACCGCCGGATTTCCAGAGGCTTAAAAAACTCGGGAATGAAGGTGTCAGGGCGATGATAACTGAGAGCACGAATTCCGGGCTTCATGGTAAGACACCGTCCGAGCAGATAGCAAAAGACCTTGTACGCGACGTTTTGCTCGGGACAGAGGAAACGGATTCTGGCGTTCTGGTTACTACGTTCTCTTCCCACATTTCACGCATCAATGCAATTATACAGGCTGCCGAGGAAATGGACAGGATACCCGTGCTTCTGGGAAGGTCTATGGAGCGTTATTTATCATTAGCCGAAAAAATGAACCTTATCAAATTCCCGCAGAACCTGGAAATACACGGGAGCAGGAATGCTGTGGAAAAGGCATTGAAGCGAATTTCCCAGGACGGGAAGAAGAAATACCTGCCAATTGTCACCGGTCACCAGGGAGAACCGGATGCGATCCTTACGAGGATAGCTAACGGAGAAACACAATTCAGGATCGATAAAGGAGACAAGGTCGTATTTTCTGCAAATACCATCCCCAACCCCATAACGATGGCTAACAGGTATGCGCTTGAAACAAAACTGAAGATGGCAGGGGCGCGCATCTATGATAATGTGCATGTCTCAGGTCATGCCTCGCGCGAAGACCACTGGGAACTCCTGCGGATGGTCAATCCGGAGCAGGTCATCCCATCGCACGGCAATATGATGATGCATTCAAGCTATGTGGAACTGGCTGAGGACGCAGGATATGTATTCGGAGATACCGTGCATATAATGAGGAATGGAGAGGAAATGGTATTATGAAAAACGGTGTGAAAGTTTTATCAAACGAAGGGTATGCTTCGCATACCCGATCAATCCTTAACCGGGGCGGTCTATGATAGAGGAAGCCCTCAAGGCAAGGGCAAAACTGATAGATGAAGCCATCCCGAAGTTCCTTCCGATAACACCACCGGACGAAATGTACCATGCTATGCGGCATCTTCTGGATGCAGGAGGAAAAAGGCTCCGCCCGAGTGCGTTACTGCTTTCTGCGGAAGCCGTGGGCGGCAAGCCGGAAAACGTGATGCCTGCTGCGGTGGCTATAGAACTTGTGCACAACTTTACCCTGGTACATGATGATATCATGGATGAAGCAGACCTGCGAAGAGGTCTTACCACTGTACATAAAAAGTGGGGATTACCGAAGGCTATCATTGCAGGGGATGCCCTTTATTCAAAAGCCTTTGAGATACTTTCATGCACAAGAAGTGAGCCTGCCCGGCTTATTGAAAGCCTGGAACTCATGTCCAAGACATGCACCGATATATGTGAGGGGCAGTGGATGGATATGAATCTTGCCACAAGAAAAGACGTGACAGAGGCGGAATATATGCGTATGGTCGAGAAAAAGACCGCTGTGCTTTTTGCCGCTGCTATGAAGATGGGCGCAACATTATCTGGTGCAAATAATGATGTTGCACGGGCATTATGGGATTTCGGGCGAATGACCGGGATCGGATTCCAGATATACGATGATGTAATAGACCTGATAACGCCTGAGGAGATACTGGGAAAAGCGCAGGGCGGCGACATTATTGAGGGAAAACGCACGCTTATCGTGATCCATGCTCTCTCAAAAGGCGTCACTATCGATGCGCTCGGAAAGAGCAATGCCACGCGCAGCGAAGTCTCGGCTGCTCTTAAGACCCTTAAGGAATCCGGTTCTATTGATTATGCTATGAACAAGGCTGTTGGTTTTGTTGAGGACGGAAAAGCCGCGCTGAATGTGCTGCCTGATTCTGAGGCAAAGACCATACTTATCGGGCTTGCGGATTATATGATAGCAAGGAAGTATTAGGAAAAAACTACGGGAATCCGGGTACAGTCGGTGTGGTCGATGGTATCGTTGGCGTAGAAATTGGAGTTGCTAATGGAGTGGGTGTTGGAGTAGGCGGACTTGTCAATGTCGGGATGGCTGTGGGGATTACTGTAGGTATCTGGGTTGATATTGCTGTTGGAGCTGTGAAAGGTAGCTTTTCCTTTTGCACTAAAAACAGCATTGGCTTGTTTTCTATCACAGTAACTACTACTTTGAAATTGTATTTGCCAGCCATTAATTGAGTTTTCTCAATTAATTCACTGTTTAATCCTGCAAGTGGTAGTTGACCCAATACTGGAGTCGGACTGTCGGCGATTGCAGTCCCCTGTACATTCACATCAGCAGGTATCATTTTAACCACTTCCCCAAGCCCTGGATTAAAAGCACGAGCTACCTTTTCAGCAACTTCTTTTACTGGAACGTTAGCGCCAAGTGCATATCCTGTGATATTCACTACTTTTCCATTATATTTCTGACCACTATTTTTAGTCAAATCAGTAATTAAGTCTTCAATGCTAACCGACATTAAATCTTCTGAAATACTTTCAACAATCAGCACTGGTTTAAGTTCTTTGACTTCATCGATACCCTTTTGAGCAAAGTATTGCACTATTTCTTTTGTTGGATAAATAACAGTTCCGGTTACCTTTCCTTTTCTAATCTGCCAATCGGTATAAACAGGATCTATTGACATAATTAGTTTATTATTATCCTCTGGTAAGAACTCGTCACCCATTAGACCGGCGCCCAAATGTATTCTTAAGTCTTCTTTTGCAGTTTCTTTCCCGTAGCCTAACTTGCTTGAGCCAGTAACATAAATTCCATCGATAACCACTCTTCTAAACGCATAATTTTCTGGATTTTGATTAATTTCGTTGACTGTAGCTGGAATCGGATTAACCTGCGTGATTTCATTTGCGATAATAATTCCCTTGAAATCGGCTGGAAGGAAATCTTTGCCAAGTTGAAGTTTGTCTGAAGGTGTTTTAATTAATGTTCCTGTAACTGTAGCCTCTGAAAAGTTAAGCTGAGGGCTTTTATGAGGATTCACAATCAAGTACAGCCCTTCTTTATTGTATATCACATAAGTGTGAATCTCCTCAATAGGAGAACCGGGAACAGCAATGTATGAATTGAGTTTATTTTCAACAAATGCTGGTGGAGATGCAGCAAGACCCTGAACTTTGACGGCAACAAAGGGATTGGGTAATTTAAGCGCTTCTTCGACTGATGCAAGAGTACCTTCCAACTTCTGTGAGTTTTGAACTGTAAGTGTGTTTTTCTCTGCGTTATAAATGCCAGTCAGCTTATAGAATCCCTCGTTAAGACCTGAAAGTCCCTCTAGCTTAATCCCACTATTACCGTCCATTATATAATTTCCCGGATTAGGAGATATTATTACCTGTCCACTAACTGTTACAGTTTTGCCGTCATAGTCGCCTGAATGCTGCACAATATAAGAAGCACTTTCCTGCTCGGTAGATGTCAAGACTGGAAGTGTTTCCTTAATTTTTTCTTGTACTTCTTTTATAGCTGTCTTTACTTTCTCCTCTACTTGCCTCTTCGCCTCCTCGTTTTGCTTAAGCATATCAACTGGAACTTCTGATTCAATTTGAATTGGAATTGTGAAAGTGTAAATGTTTATAGAAAACAACTCAATCGGGAAATAAATGAGCAAATCGGTGGTCATCGAAATATTTGCTTTTCCTTCTCCAACCATTTCTGCTCCATGGCTTTCTGCTACTTTCTTAAGGACATCTCCAAGCTCTTCATATTCTATTACAACATCTTTGATCAAAATGGTGGTGTTTTGCTTCGCTGGTAACTGATAAGCTGGAATTGTGCCTTTGGTTAAATGTTTTCCCTCCATGGACACATCAAAATCAATTTTTACTGTCTCCGTATCTTTAATTGAGGGATTGTAAATTATAATAGGTATGTCCATTATCAATTTCTCCGCATCTGCTTCAGTAATTTTTATATCTGGCACTGATGTTCCGTATTGTGGCACTTTCACTTTTTTATAATCGATGCAGTTATTACCACAGTCTGCTAATTCAGCTAATGGAGAGTATTTTTGATAAACTGTGTATCCAATGTATCCAATTGCTCCTACTACAATTAAAAATAATATCAATATAGCAGCTTTCTTATAGCCAAAACCTTTTCTTGGCGATTCCGATGGGCTTACTGCCCTGGACTCAGGTTTTGAATCTATCTCAGTTTTAATTGCCATGTTGATAGACGGCTT
The DNA here is from genome assembly GCA_018899795.1 of Methanobacteriota archaeon. Next base: position 1,570 of record JAHIHJ010000215.1, on the reverse strand, counting down.
ACCTTTGGGTGTCGATTTTTCAGTCCCGGTTGCTTGTGGATATTCCATCTTCGTAGATAACAGCACAGGTTTTTCTACCAACATCATAGGTTTTTCTATCGGCGCCGATTTTTTAGGTGGAGCTTCGGCTTCAAATTTAAAAGCTTTCTCCTCACCTTTAATTAACTTTTTAAAACCCTCAACAATTTTTGTAACGTAATTTCGTATAGCCCTAACGCAAACTCGTATAATCCATTCCAAACCTAATACCAAACCAGCAGCTATACCCATAAGTATTGCAAAAATGATAACTGCCTCAACGGAATCACTGGTATACCAAATTGAAAATAACAGTACTATAATAATACCTATCGCTATAGCATTACCTTTTTTAATGGAAAGAAGAAAATTTTCGATGCGAGACAACTTTTTCGATCTGCGCAAGAGCAGAGCAATTGTGCCTATTAAAAGTATTGTAAGGATTGCGCTTACCAGCTTCCAATTAAATGTTTGAATTAAATAGGCAGTTACAGTAGTACTTTGACCAGAATAGACATTCACTGATGTTGAGTAATTGTCATATCCAGCTTTGGATATTTCAATTGTATGATAGCCTGGTGTAATAGATATAATAATATGTTTCGTGCTATCAGTCAATCCTTTATAATTCCCATCAACGAATATTTCTCCTTCAGCCGGACTTGACCAAACATAAATGTCACCAGTTGTTGGGATTAATGTTGCAGATATAGTAGCACTTTGACCAGAATAGACATTCACTGATGTTGAGTATTTGTCATATCCAGTTTTGTATATTTCAACTGTATGGTAACCCGGTGTGGTATATAAAATAGTATACTGTGTGCTTTCTGTCAATCCTTTATAATTTCCATCAACGTATATATCTCCTCCACCCGGACTTGACCAAACATAAATGTAACCTGTTGCTTGGGTTAAATAGGCAGTGACATTGGAATATTGACCAGAGTAAACGTATACTGATGTTGAGAATGTGTCATATCCAACTTTTGATATCTCAACAGTATGATAACCAGGTGTGGTCCCAATATATTGATTCAACCCCACGTAAATTCCGTCAACATATATGCTATCTCCTGCTGGGTTCGACCAAATATAGATGTAACCCATATCAGCTTGCGCTACCCCTATCGATAACAGAATTGCAATCCCGATGAAGACAAACGAACGCATTTAGCACCTAACAGGATGTATATTTTCATTATTATTATTAATAGTTATTGTCATTTTAAAATATATCTAGTCAGATTATTCTCAACTTAACACTAACTGGTGGAAGAATTATCGGCGGAGGTGGAATCGGTGGGGCAGGCGGAAGGGGTGGCGGCAATGGAATAATTGGTGGAGGAAGATAAAATTCTAAGTACTCTACTTCAAGGCGGGCTTTGTCTGGCGCCGGTATTTTAATCCGTCCTTCGAGAATTAATTCATTAATTTTTTCGCTGAGGGATGTTATTTCAACATTTTCGTTTTTAACTCTTAATCCCCATATTTTTAACACTGCTTCGGCTATAATTTTCGCTAAAACAGAGGATATTATAGGTTCGATCAT
>JAHIHJ010000214.1 GCA_018899795.1 Methanobacteriota archaeon | reverse complement strand
TGGTCGAGGAAATCCGTGAAGGAGAGGATTTTGCACAGGATGCTAAAATATTCATGGATTTTGTGGAAAAAAAGTTCATCCGGGTGTTGGAAAAAGATGAGATTCCAGAAGATATCAGGCATGAGATAAGCATTACTTCAGGGGAGATTGAACTTGCATCAACTGCTTTTGACAACAGGGAGTATATAGTTTTGATAGATGATTCAAGAATTTATAGGGTACTTGAACGTACTGGAATAAAATATATATCGTCTGCAAACATTGTAATTGATGCCTGTTTAACCGGCAGTATTGACATTAACGAAGCCTTTCTCATGCTGGACAGGCTCCGAGTATCAATAAGTGATAAAAGTATTGAAAAGGCTAAAGATGTGATACTAAAATGGAAATAACAGTAAACCTCAAGGATGATTACCTCAAATGGTTGCAGGAGATCTCGAAAGAGACCTCTACTGATAAAGAAGAACTCGTGAAATCCTTCATTATTAAATATATTCAGGAATATAAGATCAAAAAAGCTATCAGGAAATATACTGAAGGTTCGGTTTCGCTGGGGAAAGCTTCAGAAATTGCAGGTCTGCCTAAGAGGATGTTTATGTATAAACTTCAGGAGATAGGAATCGCGCTAAATGTATATGAAACTGACATTATGAAGGGTGCGGATACTCTTATTGAAGCCAGGAAATTAAAGAAATCTGTCTAATAAACCATCCGCCGCATCTCCTTCACCACGCCTCCCGACCGCCGCGCCGCCCTTGTGGAGCAGGCGAAGGCGCTGTACTCTGAGTTTGTGGGCGCGCCGAACAGTCAAAAGCTCCTTGAGTTCGTTGGCGAGCGCCTCTCTGCTGCGCCAGAAGAGAGCGATGTGGTACATGATCTGCTCGCATATCTTGCGGAGCGGATGATAGAGATGAATAAGGAGAAGAATGGGGAGATAAAGAGCTTTTTAGACTTCTTAAAAGGCGAGATAGGCGTTTCTGTTGAAGACCTCTCTAATAAAACCGCGATACAGGAGTATTACAGACACGAATTCCAGAATCTCATTGATGTGTTTGCCAAAAATAAGAAGAAGCTGAAGGCTAGATACGACCCTAAGAGTCCTTCCAATTATAAGCATCTACAGCAATGGTATAACGATTCCACTGGAAAACTGAAGCCTCTCATGGGAAGGATTGAGGCGACGGACGGGCTTATTGATGCGATAGTTTATAAGCTGTATGGGTTGACTGAGGATGAGATAAAAATTGTGGAAGAGAGCATATCAGGGAAAGGTCAAGAAACCTCCGGTCATGACAATTGAAAATATAAAAAATCAAATGTTTCCCTTCAACAATTTACAGGAAAAGGCATTCATTTCAAATCCCATATCGCTGGCTATATTTGAAAACCCTTTCTTGCAGTTCCTGGCAAACTCCCTGTCTGCCAGAAAGAACTCAATCGGTTTGATCTCATACAGATTTGTCATCAATTCCAGAAAAATGCGCTCATCATAGGAATCCTTAAAGTGGATTTCAGCAAGTGATTTTTTAATACCAGAAAGATGCTCAGATTTTAATGTAATTATTTCAAAATTCTGGTGGATTTCACCTATTTTCAGGAGAATTGATCTTGATAGATTTAATGAAAGTTCTGATAAAAATGTTGGAAGACCTTCCAGGTCATTATCTTTTAGAAAAAGAGAGATTTCGTGGAATACCAGATTCAGAAAATTCGTGATTCCGGGCTTTTCACTCTTCATTTTCTTGAAACTTTCAATAATTAAAGCTTGAGAATCTAATGAACTGAGAGCCGGTTTATGATAAATATCCGGAAAAAATCTAAAAATTTCCACAACGACCTCGTTAATTCTATTCCTCAAAACATTATGAGATTCTTTTATTGCAGATTTACATAAGAACAATTGGTCATTTCGTTTATCTTTTATCAATGCGACCGACATCTCATGGATCCTGTCTCCATTGTTGGCTATCCCTAAAATTATATTTGTATCCAGGGAAAAATTCATCTCATGCCTCTAACACTTCAAAAATGGCATTATAATTCTTCGGGACAGACTCTGCCCTTAAATTCAGGATGCTTAGCTCAGAGATATAATCCTGAAGCTCATCGAAGGTGATTTTGCTCCTGTGAAAAGCCTCAAGTTTGAGCAATGAGACTGCTATCCGTGTCCAGAACTCAACTTTTTCCGGGTTTTTTATTGCTTCCTTTATTAATTCCTGGATTAAGAAAAACATCTGGTCAAGGACAAGTAACTGACCGGTATTTTCTTTTTTATCCCAAATCTTTGATTTTATTCCATCCCTTATAGACGATATTCTTCCGTTAAGTTTTATCAAAGACAATCTATATACTTCAAATTGCTGATGTGCATCCAGTTTAGCTGTAAAGGTTTTCAACTTTTTAAAAGATTCATCGAAATCCTTCATTTCCGAGATCTTATCTTCCAATCTTTTTTCGATCTCACCAATATCTTCTTCATAAATATTAATAGAAACAATATCGGTCAAAGCATTGAGTAATCTTTCCCTTGTTTCATAATCCACATTCGAAATTTGGTTCAGTTCATTCTGGACAGTATAAAGTCTGCGCATTGAACGCAAATAATCAACAGCACCGACTGCCGGTCGCCTGATCCATGTAATGATCTCAAAAATATCGGATGAAAAAACATCCAGTATAAAATTGATTGATTTGTATTGAGCGTTTGGATAATAGCTTTCCATAAAGATCGATGTTCGCCTCTGACATGGCAATTTATTGAAGTTTATTATAAACCTTATGTTTTTATGTTGTAATACATCATAAATAAAACTGTTGATTTGAAAATATAAATATAATAAATAAATAGTATAATATATTATAAGGCGTAAAATATGAACATTGTTCAGGTGTCCAGATATGGAAAAAATCAAAGTGATCCTCAACCGCGAATCAAACACCCTTGATGTATGGTTTGATGACGCTGAAAAGGAATTCATCTGTGAAGAAACAGGAGAGGAAGTAATCCTCAAAAAAGATAAAAATGTGAATGTTCCGATAGAAGTTATGACAACATAAAATTATATGACTAATTATCTGTATAATAAATCTGGGAAAGCCATCAGGAAATACACCGATGGTTCTGTTTCTCTAGGAAAAGCATCTGAAATAGCAGGCATGCCCAAAAGACTGCTTATGTATAAACTTCAGGAGATCGGAATTCCGTTGAATCTGTCGGAAAGCGATTTTGATAAAGGTATGGACACTCTGACCAAAGCCAGAAAACTGAAGAAATCTTCCTGAAGTTAAGATAATTCGTCAGGAAACACGTTATCTGATATCGGATTGGAAATAACATGAAGTGGAGTCAAGTGGAATCGAGTTATCGACATTTTGTCGACAACTGAAATTGTCCTTGACCGACGGCAAAAAATATGAAATCATACCCAATAAATCACTTAGTACAGGACATTAACAGATAGTCCAACATCAAGGCAATATTGGGGCAAAATTAAAGATAGAGAATTTCAACAACTTGGGTTGTCCCCAATTTGGGTACAACTGAAACTGACATCCGCAGATGGTAAGAGTTACAAAACCGATTGCTCTAACACCGAATCAATGTTCCGAATAATCCAACCCATC
>JAHIHJ010000213.1 GCA_018899795.1 Methanobacteriota archaeon | reverse complement strand
ACTCCGAGTGATTTGAAAGTATTTGAATCCATGACGGATTTTAGAAAAGCCGTCCATAAACATAGAAAGAAAAAGGTAAAATAAAACATGAAAAGAAAGAACCCTGTTGATGAACTAATAAAACTGCTGGAAGAGACCGTCAGAGGGATGCAGGAAGGGGGAACATCGATATTCATTGATGTTTCGATAAATCCGTGCCAGAACATGTGTCCTGTTTCACAGGAGGTCATTGTCCACAAGAAAAATAAGACATCAGTGGACATTATTGAGACCGAGAAAAACATTCATGCACTGGTAGGACTTCCCGGGGTGGAAGAGAAAGATATAGTTCTTTCATGCAACGGCTTGGTGCTGGAGATTAAATCAGGCAATACTGAAAATATCGAAACTATTGAACTGCCTGCAAGAGTAATTAAGACCGGAATGAAAGTCACATACAAGAACGGGATACTTGAGGTTGTTTTTAATAAATCAAAGAAGCAGGTTTTTTAATAAAGCATGCCAATGATAATAGCAAGCTTTTACGAATACGAGTCGATCTGAAAGAGATATGGGGGAAATAAAGTGCAAGCCGCTATGGAAATGTCTGCTCACTGACCCTGCTGTCTGAAATGCTCATACCCCCGCGCTTTCAGTTCTTCCACTCTGCCTGCCCTTTCAATGAACACACCCTTTTCAACTGCCTCTCCGATAACGGTCAGGGGACAGGCTTTTCTTGCCTTCTCAATCTTATCCGGCGCCACAGTGAACAGGAGTTCAAAATCACCGCCCGTAAAAACAGCAGCTTCATGGAGTTCCTGCTTTTTCAATAGTCTTTTTACATCAGGAAGTACCGGAAGCCTGCTCTCGTATATCCTGAACCCGACACTACCCGCCATGCTCATGTCATGGAGCGAGAGTGCAAGCCCGTCGCTTATGTCCATCATGGACGTGACCGAACCTGTCCCTGCAAGAGCCATGCCTTCATAAATCCTGGGCACCGGCTCGAACAGGGCTTTTAAGATGTCCTGACTGACAGGTATTTTCTTATCAAGCGCAAAAAGAGCTGCGCCCGCGGTTCCAGGATGTCCTGTCACGCATACAAGGTCACCGACCCTCGCCCCGCTCCTGCGGATAAGATGTCCCTTTTTCACTTTGCCAAGCGCGGTTCCCACAATTGTGAGCTCGTCGTGCGCATCTGTATCGCCTCCAATTATGTGCGTGCCATACCTTGATGCGCACTCATCCATCCCTTTTACAACTTCTTCGATGAACTCAACTTCAGTATCTGGCGGTATTCCCATCGCCATCACAATGCCAATAGGACTTGCGCCCTTGGAAGCAAGGTCGCTCAGGTTAACAGCCACGGACATCCATCCGATCTGGCGGGCCGTCATCTGTTCAGGGAAATCGGTTTTGCGGTGAAGCATGTCCGTTGTGACAAGAAGATGATCATCCCCGCCTGTATCAAGCACGGCACAGTCATCATCCCCTGCCCCAACAACGATATCGCTCCCACCTGAGAGCAGACCGGCTATGCGCTGTATCAATGCGCGTTCCCCTAACTGTTTGATTTTCATAATCAGTTATTAACCACAATGATTATAGAATTTTTCCCTGCATCATGTTTATAAGCAATCAGGGTTCTGTAAATTGCAATGACCACAGTACCTGGCGATAAAGAACAACCGCTGGTCGAGCATATAGAGGAACTTCGCTCAAGAATGATGGTAGTTGCTGTTCCGATAGTCGTGATCACATTAGTGGTGTTCTCGTTCTCAGGTGGACTGCTCAAGGCTGTGTGGGATCATACAGTTCCAGTTCCAATGTACATATATTCCCCGCTGGAATTGATTACCACTGAACTGACTTTCTCCCTGGTATGCGCGCTTTTTATCGGGATACCGCTTATGGTTTATGAAGCGTTCATGTTCGTTGGGAAAGGACTGTACATTCATGAAAGAAAGTTTTTCATCAGGATCGTACCCATTTCGTTTATCCTGTTCTTTGCCGGGGCTGCGCTTGCTTATTTCATCGTTGTGCCGATCGTTTATAATAGCGCGATGGTTTATTCAATGGACGTTGCGGTCCCTCAGAACAGGGCTATGCAGACATTCAATTCCATTATGACGATGGTCGTTGGTTTCGGGATCATTTTCCAGTTCCCTCTACTTATTATGGCTGCTTTGAAAATGAAGCTCCTGAAGCGCGAAACACTGATGGGACAGAGAAAAGTGATATATGGGGCTCTTATTGCGATAGGTCTGTTCCTATCGTCCGGTCTCGAAGGGCTATCAGGGCTGATAGTGGCTGCAGTGCTTGTTATGCTGTTTGAGGGAAGCCTTCTGGTATCGAAGTATTTTTAAAATGAAGGGGCACTGCTATGCTTGCGCGTCATTCTTTTTCTTTCTTAAAGGTTTCACAAGTTCCATTAAATCCTGTGAGGCTTTAATTTCATTATTATCAAGCTTTTCTGCAACTATTTCATAAAGTCTATGAGGTTCAGGATATTTTTTAAAAAACTCGTCCTTACACTCATGGCATTCAAAATAATACCATACTTTGAAGATTTTTTCATCGATTGCGCTGGTCTTGGATACAGGGCTTATCAAACCGATTTTCAAGAAACTTAATATTATATATAATGAGATGTATAAAATAAATGCAAGTATCTCAGTTGAATATAGTATGTTAAGTTCCGGAGATGGAGACTTCATCAAAGGTATATTTATTTCAATGGCTATTACGACCATAAAAAATGTGATACTTATTAGAATAAATAACAAAAAAATCATATTAGCAAGTTCACAAATTTCTCTCGAATAGGATTCAAGCTTGCTACAAGTCTCTTTTTTTTCTTCTGGATCAGTATTATTTCCTTTGTTATAGACAATATATTTGATCCAGAGATAATATGCTTCCCTATATTGCATAATATACTGTGATGATACAACACCAAACAATCCAAAAAGAAGTACGAGAAAGACAAGTAGGTTCATCATAAAATGCCAACCAAAATTAAAAGTAAGTTAGCAACACCTTAAATAATGATAACAACTAATATTGCACCTATGATAGTTGCAAAATATATAATTCCAAGATTTTGAGCTAATTTAACTATTCCCATTTAAACCACCTAATATTTCTCATATATCTTCATTGTATGTAAACCACTGATACCTATATAAAACTTACGAAAAATGTCATCATGGTGATGAATCTCTACTTGGTGAAGGCTGCGCGGTGCCAGTTTGCGATCTGGGGCTTGGGGACGGGGGAGGGAGAAATAGACTATTTGTTGAGCGGAAGATACCTTAATTTTGGGGGTAGCATGCCGCAAAGCATGACATTCATAAGCTATTTAAGCTTACAGGTATAGATAGGTTTTGTAAATAGTGTGCAAAAGCCATGACATTGGCTTTTAAAAACAAAACACGTGATAAATATGCCAAGATCAATCCCTGAAATGATTAGAGGAGACTTCAAATGCGAAGATATTGCAAAGTGCATCCTCGGACTTAAGAACATCGACATCGAAACTTACAAAACACTTGTTGCAAAAGGACCCATGACAGCAGAACAACTGGGCGATATCCTGAACAGGGAGAGAAGCACAGCCTACAGATCGCTGCAAAATTTAATGGGATGCGGGCTCGTCCACCGGGAAACCAGAACTATCAATTCCGGCGGTTACTTTTATGAGTATATCGCACTTGAACCATCAAGGATGAAAGACATGGTACAGGGAAATATTGACCAGTGGTATAATAAAATGAAGAAACTTGTCACTGAGATCGACAAAGACATCATGAAATAGAGAAAACGCTGCGGTATACCTCTTCGCATTTTTCTCTGAACTTATCTTGCGAAAAACCCATTATCGCTGCTGCTAACATGGCGCCGCCTGCGCCAACTCCTTCTTTCACTTCCCCATTCTCGTACATGCGAAGTCCCTTCAGTTTGGAATGTCCAAAACCCGGATCTGATGCATAACCCTGATACCCCAGTATTTCTATGATTTCCCTGAAATTCGCTGTTATGTCATCTGCAACATAACAGGTGGTAGCTATGGAAACATCCCTTTTCAACCCTAAAGCTTTGACCACGCACAGGACTGATGCCATCTGGGTCCCGCCAGCGAGGATAGTCCTGACATTCAGCCCGTCCACGAGCCCTGCCGCTGCTGCCATCATCGGGTCGCCCAGGCATTCTACAGCGCGAAGAGGCTTGTCTTTCAGGCTGCCAAAAGAAATACCTGATGCATTCATTCCCTCGTTCACAACGCGTTCCTTGATACCCACAGGGTTGTCAGGAAAACTTGAAGAGACACGACCATCATAACCCAGCGCCCTCATCACACCCATGGCTGTTGTTGTACCCCCGGGCACGCTCTCTCCGATGATCACAAGGTCAGAGAGTTTAGAAAATTTTCTTCCAAGGTCTTTTGACTTTCTGTAAATATCGACGGCATCAACTACTGCGCGACCTTTCCTGATATCCCCCCCCGGATGCCCGTTCAGGTCTATGAAGGGTATCTTTGGCGTGATATTAAGACCTGCATTGATAAAAAGACAGGGCATCCCTGTAAGCAGCATTGAAGCCCTTGTCAGAACGGCTGGCGTGGGAGCGCCTGAGGGGCACATCGCAGGTTCGGAAATACTGAAAACACTGCCAGTCTCAACGAGTTCCGCATCTGCGGCAGGTGTATAATCAGTCATTTCCGGGGACTTTCCTGCAGCGGAAATCCCCGGTATCTTTGCCGTCCCGGTGTTCGCAAGGATGCATACGAACAGGGGTTTTTCGGGACTGATATCCGGGAACGGTTCTACCCACATACCTTACAGTGCAGTTGAGGCTTCAATATGTATGGATGTGGGGGTCTTTACAAGACTCCCTATCTTTGCACCGATAAGGTTGGAGATCCCTTTTTCGGAAGCAATATCCACGATCCTCTGGGTTATTACGCCGTCGAAAACAACGCTTGTGATATTGCCATTTATATCCTTTAAGGCAGTCGCAAGGTCGCGCACAGGCACTTCATGGATTATATTGTTGCTTTCATCGAGCATGCGCGCGCTGAGGCTGCCGCTCAACTCGGATATATGTTCATGGAAAACATTTCTTTTTACCTCTTTTGGAGCTTCTTCCACCGTCTCCCGGACTGGTGTTTCGCGGACTGGTGTCTCCCGGAAAGGTTTTTGTTTTTCAGGTTCAGAGGTCTGTTCGATCAATTGTTCAGGCTCTTCATCGGGCAGTTCAATATCAATTTCGCGGGAAACCGCTTGTCCACCCTTTCCACCCATCTTTTTCCGCGCTGCGTCCATTATGGCAAATCTTCTCTTCTTGCTCACCTGGTAGTAATCGAACGCCTGTTCAACAGGTATCTTCTGCCTGAGGGATTTCAGGATCTCCTTCTGCACGAGTTCTTCAACGCCCTTTCCATCAGGGGCGCGGGCAATGAAATCTATGTCAGCGACCTGGAGGAGCTCTTTGATTATCAGTTCTCCTCCCCTGTCGCCGTCAGTGAAAGCGGTGACCGTTTTCTTCTTGCAAAGGTCTGCCACGGGCTGGGGGACGTTTGTGCCGCCTACGGCAATAGAATTCTTGATGCCGTATCTCAGTAGATTGAGTACATCAGCCCTGCCTTCCACCACGATTATGGCATCCGAGTCAACTACGTTAGGCCCCATGGGAATATTCTCTTTCCCGTAGCCCATGATCTCTTCGATCCTCAGGGATTGCCTCACTTCATCAGTGATCTCCTGGCTCTCAGGCAGCATCTCATCGAACATTTCAGACATTATCTGCTTTGCTCGCTCTATCACTTTCTTTCGTTTTGATGACCTGACGTCTTCAATTTTTACAATGCCTATGTTCGCTATGCATGGACCTATCCTGTCTATGGTCTCAAGACTTGCGGCAAGGACTGATGTCTCGACCTTGTCCAGGCTTGAAGGAATATCTATGGTCCCCATGGATTTTCCCATGTTGGATTTGATGTTTACCTCAAGCCTTCCGATCCTGCCGCTTTTCTGCAGTTCCCTGAGGTCAAGATCAGCTCCTATTAAGCCTTCTGTCTGTCCGAATATAGCTCCGATGACATCAGGGCGCTCAATAACTCCATCTGCTTTTATTTTAGCATGAATAATATATTTTGTTGTATCTGAATTTTGCATATATAGTACCCTCCCTCAGATCAGCAGTTAGAAAATAGTTCCGTTGTTTGGTAAGGCTAAATCTAAGGTTTTTTGCCTATACTAATAAGTGTTGTATTAGTATTTGCCTTCATACTTTTGATTCCAGACAGGAAATTATTAACATTTGTGTATCGATTTACGGTTCAAGCCGCAAATCCAGAGTGATTATGAATATCTAACTACTTTTCTATGGATGATTATCGCATAAATGATATTTCTATCTTCATCTATGCATATCACTATAATAGTATGGATACCTTTAAAAACGTTGTGGTTTTAAAATATTTAGGGGACTTTCGAATTTTTTAATCCGTGCCGTGAAGTTCATATCTGAGTTTCCCGATATACCTGCTGAGACTTTCGACATCCTTAATCCTCTTTTTCACAAGAAAGCCTATCCTTGCGCGGATGTCCGTATTCGGCATTATGCCATAAGCATGGAGATAGTCTATTATCTTGCGGGCGACCATGCCGCCTTTCCTGTCCCAGTCCGTCAAAAGAACGATATCTTTCCCGCGTCTTGACAACTGCTCTGTGAAGTCAAGAAGAGGCTTTTGGGAGGACAATTTTATCTCTCCATTAACGCCAAGCGACCTGAGCGATTCCACGTCCTTGCGACCTTCAACAATGATTATTGCCCCCGTATCTGACAGAACCTGAAGTTCAAGAATAAGCCCTTCAAGCTTTTCAAGCCTCTCAATATCTTCAAGAGTCCTTATGTTCATTTTCCTTCAATAATGATGGCATCTTTCATAATTGTTAAATCGGTTGGGATTAATATTAATTATATGGTCTCTAACCCGAAATAACAATCGAATTTTGAAAACATTTGATTCATTATCGTTATCTCTATATACCCTCAGAATAATCTCAGTTCGGGTAATCGAATGAAGACATGCATAATGTGCGGCGGCGAGGGTACAAGACTGCGACCCCTGACCTTTGACAGACCAAAACCAATGATCCCTCTTCTGAATAAACCATCAGTGGTGCATCTTGTCGAGCACCTTTCAAAGGAGGGATTCAACGATATCGTGCTGACCCTGGGGTATCTTGGCGGAGAGATCGAGGATGCGCTTGGAGACGGCAGCATGTACGGCGTGCATATAGAATATGTGCGTGAGAAAGATAAACTGGGAACAGCAGGCGGCGTAAAAAATGCGGAAGAACTCTTCGAAGGCGAACCTTTCATGGTCGTTGGCGGCGACCATGTCATGGATATAGGTCTTCGTGAATTCGTGCGTTTCCATGAGAAAAATGACGCAATTATAACCATTGGTTTGCTCCCGATAGACGATCCGCGCGAATACGGCATTGCGGACATGGACGTGAATAACAGGATCAACCGGTTCTTTGAAAAACCCGGACCCGGGGAGATCTTCAGCAACCTTGCAAGCACCGGAATATATGTGTGCGACCCTGAGGTTCTGGACTGGGTACCGAAGAATAAATACGACTTTGCCAAAGACCTTTTCCCCGACCTCATGAAGGGGGGAGAACGCATCAACGGTTTCCTTGTGCATGGAAGATGGACAGATATCGGCAACCCACAGGCATACAGGGAAGCATGCAGGTGGATGCTTGAGCAGATGCCGGGCACAAAGATCTCAGGGCGGTTAAACATCAAAGATGCGAAAGTGACAGGTCCCATAGATATCGGACACGATGTTTCATTAGGCTCAAATTCATCAATAGTCGGACCGATCGTTATAGGTGAGAATACGTCCATTGGGGATAATGTCCTGATAGGACCTTATACTTCCATAGGCAAAAATTGCAGTATAGGCAACAATTCACGGATAATGTCCTCGTATATTTATGATAATGTTGAAATAGGCGCCAACAGTGCGGTTTCAAGTGCGATAATAGACAATGCCACAAAGATAAAGGATTCCTGCATACTCGAGACAGGCACGGTAATCGGTCCAAGGGTAATAATCGGGGAAGAAGTTACGGTCAATTCACTCGTGAGGATATGGCCTGAGGTCAGGGTAAAGAACGGGACAAAGGTCAGCGAGAACCTGGGGAATGAGGACTTTGGTAATAATATAAAAGGGTCGTAAGTTTCCCTCAGATCAATGATTTCATACGATTATCCAATTTAATATAAATCAAATACAGATGACATGGATTTTACGGATTTTCACGGATTGTTTTTAAACGCATAGGAAACTATAAACACATCTGTCTCTATCTTGAGGCTGAATCTCAATATGGGTTTTTGATGTTCTTGAGTTCATTTATAGTTCATATTCAATTCTTTGGTCAAGAGAAACATTGCCATCGTCGGTGATATATTTCAGAGTAAATCCTGTTTTATGAACTTGAACTTTTGTTCCAATCCACCATTTATTGCAGTACCTAGCAATACCAAATAGATTGTATAAATTATTAAAAAAAGTATCCAAAGTCTTGATAGTTTCATCGGTATCCTTTGCAGTAATAATTATAATTCTTGGGGTTTCTTGCATCGGAAATTTTCTATCATCCCAGAAATGCCCGTCATTAGTTAGAATTGCTCTGGATTCTTTAATTGCTTGTATATGCACGTTTTTATCGTCTAATCCCCTGTTCTTAACAGCCATTTTTATATTAAACTTTTTTTAAGGGACTTGATAAGATT
>JAHIHJ010000212.1 GCA_018899795.1 Methanobacteriota archaeon | reverse complement strand
TTCATAATCATGCGCGATTGACTTTGCGATCTCGATCATATCATCAATAGCATCCTCATCAAGCCCTTCCATCCTTGAGCTGCCCGCGCACTCATACTTTCCGCAAGTCAGCTCAAATGTCCTGGGATTGGGTCGAGCAAGCAATTCCAGAGTGAGTTTCTTCACCTTGCATTTTGGATAAACATGCTCGATCCCGCGTGCATACAGCAAAAGCTGTCTTGAACGTTCAACAGGTCCTGGTTCATATTTTCCTGCCTTGTAATCAATGATCTCGACCTCATCCTTTGTCCCCTGAATAAGATCCACCCGGTCAATGAATCCCTTGAAATTAAACCCGCCAAGCGGTACAGTGAACCGCTGTTCAACCATCAGGTTATTCGCAATTGTATCCTTATTACGCTCCCAGAATACATCCAGTGCCCCAGTTGCAGCTTCTATATCTACACCCTTAAATTCAGGCTCTTTGGCGACAGTATCTCTTATCTCATACAGCCGATCCTTTGAGGTAATTTTCTCACTCACCGCTTTTTCAAGCACTTTATGTACAAAATTTCCGCGTCTCATGGCCCCGGTAGAATCTTCAGAATCGCGTGTGGGCATCCTTAGAAGTTCTGCAAGTTCATACTGGCGCGGACACTGCTCATAGGAACTTATTGAGGAATAGCTGAAAGTCATGCTGGCGGGATTGAATTTCAACCCGTTCTTATTCTCTTTGATCTTGCCCAGAATATTCTCAGCGTCTTGCGCAGGATCTATTTTTTCCCAGTTGGAATTGAAAACTTCCTTGAAATCCGGCGCTTTTCCAGGCTTCAAAGCCTGATATAGCAGCGTATTCTTCATGATCTCAGTAAAATCACCTGAATCAAGCGACTCGATGAGAAGCCTTTTACGCAGTGCCTTTTCCCGCTCAAGCGCACTGTCCTTTACCATCTCTCTGACTTTCGTATCAGTATCATGGATATAGCTGAGATCTCCAACCGTGATATTTCCGCCAGCCCTCCAGTTATCATATCCGATATCCGTAAGGAACTCAGAGGGCTCTCTTTCATCGTCAGCGTATTTTATTGCCAGCGTCAGGAAAAGATGTTCTTTGGCTCTTGTGAGCGCCACATAAGCAAGCCGTCTTTCTTCTTCCTTTTTGATCTCTTTCTTGCGTTCCCTGACTGCTTTTTCAGTGTCTTTGATGGATTCGTCCTCAAAGATATCCCTGTACTGTTCCATCAATTCAGGCGGGATTAATGGCTCTGCGCCTCCTCGATAGAGGGGGAACTTATCTTTGGCAAGATTTGTGACAAATACAACGTTGAACTCCAGCCCTTTTGCCGAATGTATCGTCATGAGATTTATGGCATCCTCATCTGCTATTCTTGCTGGCGCCGGGTTGCCGTCCATCTCGTCAAGGATCTCAAGATAATCAATGAACAAACTGAGGTCTTTTCCATGGAACTCCTCAAAATTACTGGCTAATTCATGAAGCTGCCTGAGGTTCAACAGCGCTTCCCTGCTATGCTTCGTGTCAGTATGTGCAAATTGCCTTGAGAGACCTGACAGGTCATAGACCTCAAGGATAAGGTCTGATACATCAAGATTCTTCTTATTGCACAGCGAATCTATCCTCTTTTTTACATTGCTTATAGTTTCAAGACCGCTCTTGGAAAGTCTAAGTTCTTCAATATGGTGATAAATGGCTTCCTGGAACGAGACCCATTTTTTCTTGATATATTCTCCTATCCTGATGGAATCTTCCTGGCTCAGGGCATTATTATAATGGAATATCCTCCACCACGCCTCTGTACCGCGGGCTGTGGGATGAGAGATATTGTTGATGATATACAGGTAAGCAAGAGCGGTCTTAATTTCAGGCTGTTTCAGGAAATCGGTATCGTCTTTGACCCGGAAGGGCAGACCTCTATTTTCAAGAGCCTGTCTTACCTTGCGTCCCTGAGCATGCGTCCTGTATAATACTGCAATTTCTTTTGGAGGGATACCCTGTGCCAGATATTCCTCGATCTTTTCAACTATGGCTCTTGCTTCTTCATTATCATCTTCTGTTTCAATGATACTGACGTTCTCCCCTTCAATATCTTTGTGATTCTTGATGAGCAGGCATTCTTTCTTTTTATCATCCCCATAGTTCTTTTCGATAAGAGTATGGGCGACTCTGAGTATCTTGTTGGTTGACCTGAAACTGACATCCAGTGAAACTATCGCTGGAGTGAATTGCTCCTTGAATACCTCGATATTATTTGTGTATGCTCCGCGGAATGCATAGATGGTCTGGTTCGGGTCTGCAACCACAGTTATGTTCTTATTCGATGCTGTGAGCTTCTTGATCAGTTCGAACTGGACATAATTGGTATCCTGGAATTCATCAATGATGATATAGCGGAATGTGTCGTTTAATTCCTGCGTGCCGTACACATCAAGATACCAGAGGGCAATCTTATTGAGGTCACCGTAATCCAGGGCGCCTATTGCTGATTTCTTTTCTTCGTATTTCTCCCAGGCTGATATGAAGTTCGAATATTTCAGGTATTCTTCATATAGGTCTATGAATTCGGAGTATCTTTTTTTCTCTGCCTGTTTTGCCTTCTTATCTTCTTTGTCTTTGAATTCCTGAAGATGGAAGGTATTGAGTTTGAATTTAGATTTGCGATACAGTTCCTTCCACTTGCTCTCATCTTTTTCGATATCCTGAACATGTTTTTTAAGAGTTTCCAGAAATTCTTTGAATTTATCTATCGAGATATTCAGGTCTTTGGCTTTTCCGATCGTGTTCGCGTACAGGCTGGCTGTATATGCATCGACTTTGAGTTCCCTGAATATGAAAATAGCAGAATCCATCTCCTCGAATATCTTGAAGTCGCCGGGGACTTTGCATCTGTCGGAGTGATCCTTGATAAGCTCGGCGCAGAAGGAGTGAAACGTTTTTACGTGGATTTCCTTTCCCTGAAGGAGTTTCTCGACCTTTTCGCGCATGTGCCTTGCTGCTTCTTTGGAGAAGGTGAGCGCGAGGATGTGGGAGGGGTCGATGTTTTCCTTTTCGACCATGTATGCGATCTTGGCTGTGATGGTCGTGGTCTTACCTGTGCCTGCGCCTGCGAGGACTAGCTGGGGGGCTTGGGTATTCTGAATGGCTTCAAGCTGGCGGGGTTTTAGGGAGGAGAGGGTCGAATCTAATGTAATAGTACCACCGTTTTATTATGGTTAAAGGAATACGTCTGGAATAATAATACTTTGCAGGAATTATTTCCTTTCCGATCAAATGGTGACCGCTGGTGAAGAGGAATAAGGGGATGTGGTTAATGGACGTAAAGGGCTATGACTATGCTTTGATCGAAGACCCTGTTCACTATGGAGAAGAAGATATCACTTCCAAAATATTCAATTCCCGGCGCCGATATGTTCCGTGCAGCCTAAAAGCGCACGTGCTGCCCTGATCGAAGTGATTCAGAGCTTGAAGTTATACCCTGATGACCTTAAGAGGATATTGAATCCTGTTGATTTTGTGGTGTTTCGAGGGATGAGGGAAAGGTTACATTTCTGAAAAATAAGTAAGGATACACTTATTAATAATTAAAGCATACTTTTTAAAAGAGGTAAACATGGAAACCGTAAAAGACTCAGTGATCCAGATGATCCATAGAATGCCGGATACCACTTCAGTTGAGGATATCATGGCTGAGCTGTATTTCAGGCAGAAAGTTGATGCTGGCTTGCAGGCACTTGACAAAAATAAGGGGAAAGAACATAACGCAGTTAAAGAAAGATTGAAGAAATGGTTAGAATAATCTGGTCCCCTGATGCCGCGGATGACCTCGAATCCATATGTGATTATATCGCAGAAGACTCAGATTATTATGCCCGGGTGTTCGCACATGGGGTTATTAAGGCAATTGAAAGGCTGATGATATTCCCTGAATCCGGCAGGGTTGTACCGGAATACGATCAAAAAGATATCCGTGAGATAATTTTTCAAAACTACCGGATCGTTTACAGGGTTAGATCAGACACAATAGAAATAGTTGCAATCACACATGGAGCACGATTGATGAAAGAGTGAAACAGCAACGGATACGAAATCCGTGTGCATCCGCGTCAACCGTTGCGCCAGTTGACGTCGCCCACACGTATGGCTATCGCCATACGTGGAGATCCGCGTTCCGTCGGAGGCGCTGTACATTTATCACACATGAAATATTAATTCCCCGGCGCCGATATGCCCACGAACAGCTACACAGTATCGTGCTCCGACCCTGCTCTTATCGAAGATACCGCCTTTGTCTGCATGATCCAGACGCAGGATGGATGGGGTGTTGTTGAATGGATACTTTTTAGTCCGGGGAGTTTCTCGACCTTTTCACGCATGTGCCTTGCGGCTTCTTTGGAGAAGGTGAGGGCGAGGATCTGAGAGGGATCGATGTTTTCTTTTTCGACCATGTATGCGATCTTTGCAGTTATGGTCGTGGTCTTGCCAGTTCCGGCGCCAGCGAGGATCAGTTGGGGAGCTTGGGTGTGCTTGATAGCTTCAAACTGGCGGGGTTTTAGGGTTGAGAGGAGGGGGTCTAATGTGATGGGTACCACCTTTTTAACATTCATTTACATTTCATAATTGATAATTGTGATTTACCTCAATAAAACGTGCGCGCTCATTTAAATGAGCGATTAAT
>JAHIHJ010000211.1 GCA_018899795.1 Methanobacteriota archaeon | reverse complement strand
TCATTAATCCATTTCTTAATTTCTTTGATTTCTTTCTCATTGTCAATAATTACAAGCAGGTCTATATCGCTATTTTTATCATATGTTCCCGCAGCCAGAGAACCAAAAACTATTATTGCTTTTGATCTGATAGACACTTTTTCCTTAAAAAGCGAAATAGCCGAAATCCTGGTTTCTGGTAATGTTAGGAATTTATACTGGTCAAAAAGCTGCCTTATGGCAAATGTTACTGGATTCAGGGTATTGAGCCGGATAATTTTTGTGTTCCCAGCCCTCTTTATTGTCACGATATTCGATGAATGAAGTCTGTTTATGGCATCTGCCCCGGCGCCTTTCCCCACATTGCTTTCTTTTATCAGATATATTTCCATGAATTCTTTATGTGGATTTATCCTCACATATTGTTTTCCTCATAGAAAAATTACTTATCCCTGCATGTAAACTAAGCACCAGATGAAACTCAGCGATTTCGATTATTATCTCCCCAAAGAACTGATCGCCCAGTCCCCCATAGAACCCAGGGACGCATCAAGGCTAATGGTGGTCGGAAAGGATATCAGGCACAGGTATTTCAGGGACATCACCGATCATCTTGAAAAAGGGGATACTCTCGTGCTGAACGATTCGCGCGTCATCCCTGCAAAACTCCAGGGAAAAAAAAGCACAGGTGGTCATGTGGAAGCCCTGGTGGTCTCAAAGACCGGCGCAGGATACGAATGCCTCATACAGGGCAAGAACATAAGGGAAGGAACAATGCTTCATTTCGGGGAACTTGAAGCCACAGTCCTTGAAGTCAAAAGGGACGATATGGGCGCCAGGTACATTGTTGATTTCAATTGCAACGGGAACCTGAACGACATCCTCGAAAAAGTAGGCGAAGCGCCGCTGCCGCCCTATATAAAACAAAAACTGGAGGACAGGGAGCGCTACCAGACCGTGTATGCAAAGGAGAACGGCTCTATCGCGGCGCCAACGGCAGGTCTTCATTTTACGGGCGAATTGCTTGAAAGGATAAAGAAAAAAGGCGTCAATGTGGCGTATGTCACGCTTCATGTAAGCCCTGGCACGTTCACCCCGGTAAAAGCCGAGAACATAGAAGAACATATCATGGAACCTGAGTATGTTTCAGTAAGTGCGGAAAACGCAGATATTATCAACAGGACAGAAGGAAAGCTCATAGCAGCCGGTACGACCACGGCAAAAGCGCTTGAAAGCTCATGCGTGGACGGACACATTACACCCATGCAGGATCTCAGCCGGCTTTTCATTTACCCGCCTTACAGGTTCAGATCAAAGATAGATGCAATTATCACCAATTTCCATCTCCCGAAATCAACTCTTCTAATGCTCGTAAGTGCATTCGCTGGCAGGGAGAATCTCATGGCTGCATATAAAGAAGCCATATCGAATTCATACAGGTTTTACAGCTTCGGTGATGCAATGCTCATTTTCAGATAGGATATTTATGTTCGAACTTATTCACACAGATAAAAATACAGGCGCAAGGGCTGGAAAGCTCAGGACTAACCACGGGATAATTGACACGCCTGCGTTCATGCCCGTTGCGACAAAAGGTACTGTAAAGACCATTACCCCTGAAGAACTGCTTGGAATGGGCACGCAGGCGCTCATCAGCAACGCTTTTCATCTTTTGCTTGCACCTGGCATGGAGGTCATCAGGAGAGCAGGAGGACTTCATAAATTCATGCACTGGGATAGACCGATATTCACAGATAGCGGTGGATTCCAGATGATACGCAAGGATTTCCCTTTCAAGATCACTGACGAGGGATTTACATACAAGAACCCGCGCGACGGAAAGAAGTATTCCTATACTCCAGAGTCCTGTCTTGAAAACCAGAAAATTATCGGCTCTGATATCGCCATGATACTGGATGAATGCCCTGCTTATGGCAGCGATTTTGGCGCTCTTGAGGCATCAACCGGAAGGACTATCCGGTGGGCAGAAAGGGCAAAGAGCATTGAGCAGAATCCCGGTCAGCTCTTTTTTGCGATACTGCAGGGCGGGACATTCGCAGAACTGCGCAAAAAATGCGCTGAGGAACTTGTAGAAATGGATTTTGACGGCTACGGGATAGGGGGGCTTTCAATAGGTGAGCCCAAGGAGATCATGAACGAGGTATTGAAGTCCAGCGTTCCGCTTGTGCCTGAAGATAAACCGCGCTACCTCATGGGGGTTGGTTCGCCTGTTGAACTGTTATCTGCGGTCGAAGCGGGTGTTGATATTTTTGACAGCGCCTTTCCCACGCGAAACGCAAGGCACCAGACGCTGATGACATCAAGGGGAAATATTGACATTGCCCGCGCCAAATTCACCATGGACTTTGCACCCATTGATGAAAATTGCGATTGCTATACATGCCGCAACTATACAAGGGCGTATCTGCATCATCTTTTCAAGGAGTCGGAACTGCTTGCGCTGAGGTTAGCCTCGATCCATAACCTGCATTTCATGCAGTGGGTCGTAAAGGCTGCCAGGGAAGCGATACTGGAGGACAAGTTCGCACAGTTCAAAAAAAGTGTGCTCACTGGATTATTTACAGGTTGAGTGATCTATTAAATATTATCTGTCATCGTTTAAGGTCTTTAACATCTTGCTATGTACCAGACGGATTTTCACAGATCCGCGCGTATCCGCGTCATCCGCGAAATCCGCGTTCTATCGTACGGTTTTTCTCTTAACCGATGACTAATGAATTTTTATCGGAAATACTTTCACACAGCATTCAAAAATTATAAATATAATTACTTAACTAAGGCTTCCTATACGGTGCATAATGAATAAAAATTTTAATATTTTTAATATATGAGTATTCTTATAATTCCCTGTTTGATTAGAACGAAATGGGACATTTACTGTCTTCAACGTCTACTTATTAGCGTACAAAACCAATCAAAACCTTTTGATAAAGTTTATGTAATTGAGGATGCCAGTCCTTTTTCCTATACACTACCGTTTAATTTAATAGAACATATCAAATTATCCCGTAATGGCGGACCGGCAAGGGCTCGGAACATTGGGATAGATAAAGCGCTGGAGCAAAATGCACAATATTTGCTATTCACTGACCATGACTGCATTTTGGACAAACAATGGAATGAACAAATGACATTATTTCTTTCGCAAACTGATTTTGGTGCAGTTGGAGGCATGACCTATTCTTGGGGCAAAACATTATTGGATTATTATCATGATATTAATGGGACTTTAAGCGGCAAGTGGCTATTACCCGATAAAAAAGAATTGTGGTATATGCCGTCTTTAAATTTCGGGATGAAGGCTGAAGTGGCTAACCAGTTCCGTTTTGATGAGAAATTCCCAACCGCAGCTGGTGAAGATGTTGATTTGTGTTTACGTCTTCGGAGCAAGTATAAAATTGGTTTTTGCGTAAAAGCCAAACTTTGGCACGATTATGGTTATAAAAGCTCCCTGTCGGGTTTTAAGAGATTTGTTAAATTATTTATGAAATATAAGAGTTCAAGTGCCACCTTGTATGAAGGACATACTGTGTTGTTATGGGACTCATCAGAATCAATATATTCGGGGAACGCTTATGTCACTAATATATAGAAGAAAATTCAATCAGTCAAGCCTCTCTCATTTAGTTAATGATTATATGGGGGAAATGGTTCCTTTTTCAAAAAGAATTGAGAAAAAACGGTTTTTAATTCCATTGATATGTTTAAAGACTATCGAATGGAGTATTTACAGATGGTACAAATCCCCAGTCCGAAGATTGTATGGTGTAAAGCGAAATGAATTGATCTACATGATTACCAGGCGGTGCAATGACAGATGCTCCAAATGTGGAATATGGAGAACGCCAGAACCTGATAGTGAGCGAATCCAGCTAAAAAATTTCATCAAATGCCTGCAATCGTTGCATAACAACTTGTATAAGGTTACAATTACAGGCGGTGAACCTTTGTTATTTATGGAAGATGTTTTGCATATCGCAGAAGAATCAAGAAAACTTAATGTTCATATGATTGTGGTAACGAACGGGTCATTGATTACAGAAGATTTTCTGGTTAAGTATTCCAATTTTGAACACATTCTTGTGGTGTCGTTAGATACAATGGAAAAGAGCAAGTGGAAAGAATTCAGGGGCAGAAATCATTACGACAAAGTAATGAGCAATATATTACTTGCAAGAAAAATATTGGGCGACAGGTTGAAAATTCAATCGGTTATTGCCTATGAAACCAGAGATGATATCCCGAAGGTTAAAACATTTTGCGATGAATTAGGTATTCAACATACTTCTCAGCCTTATATGGATTTTGGAGGAGTATGGCATGATGCCAATGTATCTTCACTACTCGATAATGATATGGTTTGTGCGGCTAGAAAAAATATTTGTGTCTATTACAATGGAGATGTGGTTAAATGCTTTGACCATCTTCGTATTCCTTTGGCACGAGAGCCTTTGGGAAATATTTTAAAAGAAGACATTATTTCTATTCTTTCCAAGAAACGGACTACTGAAATTACTAAGCTAATGAAGACCTGTAATTTACCCTGCAAGTGGCTATCCTGTAATGTACCTGAACCACAATTCTGATCATGAGCAATGAGAAATTAGATATAATTATAATAAGAGGCGCTCCAGGCGCTGGTAAATCACAATCTGCAAAATGCTTGTCAAAATTTTATCCTGAAGGCGTCAAGTTAGAAGTAGATATTCTGCGGTCAATGGTCATTTCAGTAGATTGGACAAATCAGAGCGAACATATTAATATGCTGAACATATCAACGAAATTAGTATATGATTTCATTAAATTAGGTTTCCGTCCTGTAATAGTGGTGGATACTTTTAGTAACGGTAAAATAGATAAATATCTCGACAATCTGCATCAATTAGACAAAGGCTTATCAATTCGTGTTTTTGGTCTTTATACAAGTGAAGAAGAACTAAAAAGAAGGATTCAATACCGCAAAAAAGGGGAGTTTAGAAAGATCGATATTTGCCAACGTTTAAATGAAGAAGTAATGAAGAAAAAATACGCCAGCGAGTACCAAATCGATACCACAGGACTATTGGCTAAAGAAACAGCCAAAATAATTTTTGACCACTTAAATAATACCTCGCAGCTAGTGTCACGTCAATAATATAATGTCGTAAATTATATATAATTCATAAAGCATTTGAAGAAACGCAGGAAACTGGCATGAAGAATGAAATGCCGCTGGTTTTATCTGCCGCCGCATCAATGAGTAAAACTATGTCGCTCACCACAGTAGTACGTGATATCCGCTCACGACAGAAGATAAAATTCAATCCCCCTGACAGGGCTACTGCGGTCTGGACAGGCAAGGACATACTTGACGGTAAGCCCATAGCTACTCTCACTGTGATCTTCCAGACAACAGGCTGCCGCTGGAACAACTGCACCATGTGCGGCTACGTGTACGACAGCTCGCAAAGTGCGCCGTCGCATGATGACCTGATGAAGCAGTTCGAGCACGCCATGTCGCGATGCAGGGATGAAGAATTCATGGTCAAGATATTCACATCAGGCAGTTTTCTTGATGATGGGGAGATACCCACAGCTACCAGAATAGAGATGCTCTCGCGCCTTGGCGCAGATGCCCGGGTGAAAAAGGTCATTGCAGAGACAAGACCTGAATATGTGACGCAGGAGAAGGTATCTGAATGCACAGCCGCTCTGGGTAAGAGGTTCGAGGTGGCTGTCGGGCTTGAGACGAGCAATGATATCATACGTAAGGACTGCATCAACAAAGGCTTTACGTTCGAGGATTTTGTAAGGGCAAGTGAGTCCGCAAAGAAAGAGAAGGCGACTGTCAAAGCATATCTTCTTCTTAAACCGCCCTTCATTTCAGAAGGAGATGCAGTAAAAGACATAATAAATTCAATAAATGATGCAGCCAAGTATGCAGGAACAATATCAGTCAATCTCTGCAATGTCCAGAAAGGAACGCTCATGGACGTAATGTTCGAGCGCGGCGACTATCGCCCCCCCTGGCTCTGGAGCGCGGTGGAAGTCCTGAAGCTGGGAAAACAAGCAAACTCTGGCACTGTTATCATGTCGGACCCTGTGGCTGCGGGCTCCCGGCGCGGTCCGCATAACTGCGAGAAGTGCGATGCGGACGTTGCTGAAGCGATACGCGTTTTTTCGCTCACACAGGATACCGGGGTTTTTGAAGGTCTCAGTTGTGAATGCAGGGAGTTGTGGAAAAAAGTTGTGGAGCTTGAGAGTTTCACATTTGGCTCATCGATGGTGAAGTGAAATATACCGTATTTATCTCCACGGGGTCTGATGACCCGTTACATATTGTCCCTTTTTTTTCATCCATAGTCCCATTAAAAGCCCTGCCGCAGCGCCGCCCAGATGTGCGCTGAGCGCAATGGGGTCGCCTCCAACTATGAAAATAATATCAAGCAGGGTGAAAAATACCAGAGCCTGGGTGAGCTTCATGGGTACGGGAATGAATAAAAGATAGATGCGGATCTCAGGAGCAAGGATGGCAAGGCATGCGAATACACCTAATATAGCCCCGCTTGCCCCGACTGCGGGATTAAAGTGGTTAGATAAAAAAGACCATAAAAGGTAACCTGCACCCCCCGCAAAACCTGAAAGGAAAAATACTGTAAGGAACCTTTTCCCCCCTATCCTTCGCTCAAGCTCGGGTCCGAAGAAGTATAAGAACAGCATATTGAACAAAAGATGGAAACCCCCGCTGTGCAGGAACATATGAGTCACAAGATTCAGGGCAAATTTCAATGGTTGATATAAGAAATCGGAAGGGAAAAGGGCAAAATACAAAAAATATTTATAACCAATGATAAATTCCAAAAAGAAAGATACAAGCACTATTGCAAGTATCGTCAGCGAATAACTGGCTTTCATAACAGACAGGGCTTTAGATACCGGGCGAAGATGGGATGGTCTTTCTTTCTTCAATGTCATACTGTGATCTGGAAGAGAATATTTCCCGCTCTCACGAACCCTTTCTTTTAACTTTACAAGCCCGGGGCAGTTGTGGGATTCAGGTAAACGGTGGTTATAACAGAACGATCCTCCGCAGAATTTGCATACAAACGGCATCGGGTCCCGGAAACCACAGTGATCGCATTCTTTTGACATCATGCCAGAGTATATCTCTAAAGGTTAATAATTTATCGAATGTCTTTCCTTTTTAAGTTCACCCATGAAGAACACATACACTTCTATCTCCCCGCCCTTTTTGAATTCCCTTATCCTGCGGTCATACATCTGCTGGCTGTGCCTGAGACCATGCTTCCTGAAATGTTCTTCCATCTTATTCATGAACGCAAGTTTCTGCCCCAAAAAGGCGATCTCGTATCTTTTTACATCTCTTAATATTTCCCTGGCTGCTTCAGTGTCGATCTCGCTGTGGTACAGCCCGTGCTGGTCAAGACCTCCTATCTGTCTCCAGTCAATATTCCCCCCCTCATCTTCCTCCCTGTGCAGCATGTAAGGGTATATCCTGCATATCTCAGGACGGTCACTGTAATGCTCGCATCTGTCCCCAGTATAGAAGATACAATCTCCGCCTGGCATGTTCCTGAGGGCATAACCCATCACATAGAACCTGCCCAGGTTATCGCAAAACTCATAATACGGCGCAGGTCGAAGCGCTTCTTTACCTGCAACTTCGATGATCCTCTCGGCATCGCTATCCAGGAGGAACACATGGTCATTGAACTCGCTGGTACAGCATTTACCGCATCTGTCGCATTCGAATCCAACCTCACTGATTATTTGCTCGAACCTGTCGTCAGGAAAGGCAGTTATACCGCCTATCTCCTGCTCTATATCATCCTTTCCCGCGGTTTTTCTGGTCAAGCTTTTTCTGATCATTCCCTGGTGAAGTATAACAGTACGCTTAAAGCCATGAACTCAAGCGCGTCCGGGATAATAATGTATAATGGATTGTATCCCAGCAGGTTGACTATAAATGGATAATCCTTCATGGTTGGTTCGTTTGCTAAGATCAAAAGTAGCAGGACTGCCCGGGTAACGCTCTGGAGAAGAAGAGCAATAGTGAATATTATTAGACCAAGTGTGAAATTTGACTTTATCTTCCTGTATATCTCAATATAGGATACTAAGAGCACAAGCAATAATACGATATTTCCTGCGGTGATATAGTATGCTATCTCTGTTATCTGAATGGGATTTCCTCCTCATTATGTTTATTTGCTCTGTTTATCAATTTTTTCCCAAATTTGATTGAATTCATCTAAATTTGCCTCCATAGCCTTGGATAAAAAATACATGGCGCCGTATTTGTCGCCTTCCATCGTAATAACCCCGTTTTTTATAAGAACATCCAGGTGATGTCTTATGGTCTTATAATCCATGTTCATAGACTCAGCTAACTGGTTTGCATTATACGGTCTATCAATAAGGTTCTTGAGGAGCAATGCGCGGGTCTGTCCGCCGCGAGTTCCTGCAATAAGATACCATAACAGTTTCTTCAGAGGTTATCCTCCTGTCCAACTAACAGGGTAATTAATCTATTAATAATTATAACTTTTGGTAAAAACTTTTAAACATGACCACTATAACCGCGGACCTTGAAACCGGCGCTGTATTCTTTTGCGATCTCCCTGCATCTGTCAATATCCACTGCAGGCAGGTTGACAACTGTGAACCTCAGTTCCATGCCTGTCTTTGAGACATCCCTGGCGAATTCCAGCATTCTGGAGTAAGCGTTCCTTGATTTCGGAGCACACAACCGGTTATAGGTTTCTTCATCATGGGCGTTCAGGCTGACTGATACGATCTTCATTCCCGCATCTGCGAGTTCTTGCGCCACTTTCCTTTCAGGGTACAGGAGCCTTGCATGACCGATTGTATCAAGCCTCACAGGCATCCCGCGAGCAGCGAGCCACCCTGTGATCTCAAGGACTTCATCAAGACGCACCAGTGGTTCCCCCAGACCTGTAAAAACAACTTCGCTGTATTTTTGAAGGTCAACCTCTGAAAGCTCTTTTATAATGTCGGAAAGTACAGGTTCCGCCGTAAGCCGCAGGTTATAACCATATACTCCATCAGAATAACGCTTAATGCAAAAAACACATTCTGCGGTACACCTGTTAGTAATGTTGAGGTACAGGTTCCCATGCGCTTCGTATAGAATGGTATCTTTTGCTGTCATTTCAAATAGATACTAAGTAAGTAATGCTTCTTATTACTTGTCATTACTTTGTTATTACTTCACATCCGTTTTCGCCAACTATGACGGTATGTTCTGATTGCGCTACTATTGCTGCGCTGGATTCGATCAATTCGAAATATTCCCGCAGCCCTTTCAGGTCATCAATACTCATTTCCGGAACCCATCTCCTTGCAAAAGGGAGCGATCCGAACCTGTTCATGATGGCTTGATGCGCTTTTGTCCTGGCTTTTCCAGCAGAATAGATATGCGGTTTTCCATATCTGATGTCTCCATGTCCGTATGTTGCGAAGGGTTCTATTGCAAATACCATGTCTTTTTTTATTTTCTGGCTGAAGAAGCTCCCGTAATTTGGTATGCTTATGCCTGCATGGAGTTTGTACTGCGTAAGGCTGTGCCCGGTCAGGTCTTTTATAGTATTAAATCCGTGTTTTGTTATTGTCTCTTCGATAATTTTCCCCACTGTCCTTGTCTGAACGCTGTCCCTGATAGATAGAATGGCGTGATCCAGCGCGTCTTTAGATGCTCTTATTAACCCGATGTGATTTTCTGTTCCGATTTCCACTGTCTTTGCAGTATCCGCAATATAGCCTTCAATGTGTACCCCGACATCTATCTTGACGACATCCCCTTTCTTAAAGCGCGGTTTATCATCGTCTGGCGTGTAATGTGAGGCTATCTCGTTGAGGGAAATATTGCAGGGAAAGGCGATGTTCCCTCCCAGGTCTTTTATCCTGTTCTCAGCGAATTGTGCAACCTCAAGCAGTGACATGTCATCTTTAATGCATGATCCTGCTTCATGTAATACCTGTGCCGCAATTTTTCCTGCTTCAATGTAATGTTCGCGGATGTACTCGTTCATGACTCTCTTGTAACTATTGCCCCGCCCATCAATATAAGCGCTCCGCCCAGCATTACCGGGATCGAGATACTTTCATGGAGTATGAGGATAGACAAAATAACGGCGCTAACAGGCTCGATAAGCCCGAGTATGCTCGCGCTTGCCGCCCTTACCTTATTCAATCCATTAAAATACAGCGAGATGGCAAGTATCGTAGGGAATATCGCCAGAAGAATGAGATAACCAATGTTCCCTGAAACAACATCCAGGGGTACAGCGGCAAAAGGTAAAAGCAGCAGCATGGCTATCATGAAGCTCCAGAACGCCTGATTGAACCCTGAATAACTTTTGCTGATATGCTTAGAGGTCATTATCTGGAAAGCGTAGGATATGCCGGAGAGCATGCCTGCGATTATCCCGGTTAATTTCAATGATAACTCGAGTTTTCCCGGGTCTATGATAAGTATGACTCCTGCAATGGACAGGCAGAGCGCCAGCCATCCTTTTCCTGTTGAGCGTTCTTTAAGCAGCAGCGGAGAAAACACGGTCACATACAAAGGGGCTGTGTAAAGCAATAATACCGCAATAGGGACAGATGCTTCCATTATCGAAATAAAGAAGGTAAGCATGGTCGTTATCTGGAGCACGCTGAATAATACCAGGTAGAGCTTTTTGTCTTTGAGCCTGAGTTTATTAAGGTTTCCTGAAATTGAAAAAAAGACAATGAAAATCATGAAGGCTAAAGTGACCCTGTAAAAAATGATACTCAGCGCCGTCATGCCGCTTATCATTTTAACGAGTATTCCGGCTGTACCCCACAGCGCCGCTGCTGTGATGATCTCGCCGTAGCCTTTCCAGATAAATTTCATCGCTCCCTGAAGATTTTATGCAGTGAAATAACTTTCGTGAAGCTTCGGATAATACCCTAAATAATACGTTCCTCTCCTTTTTCCCGCGTCCTTATCCTGACATCTTTCATGAACGTCAGGCTTCCTGCAATGGCTGCAAGTTCATCCCTTGTGAGAGGTTTCTCCTTCCGTATATTTTTATCAGGGGCATATTCAGGTATGCCCTGCTGGATGACGTAGGTACAGTTTCGTCCGGCAATGCTTTTTGCTATCTCCGTGACATCGGCGGCAAATGATGGAAATACAGTTGTCCTGACCTCGATATCGACATCATTCAGGTTCAGGGTGAAAATGGCTTTTTCTGCGGCATCCCCGATACCTCCTGTTATCGTTTTGTATTTTTTCGTGTTTTCAGGCGGGGCTTTGATATCAAGGAATATCCTGTCGAGCAGTTTCTTCTTTATCAATTCCTCAAGTCTCTCCGGGTAAAATCCATTTGTCTCTATACCCACAAGCAGACCCTGTTCTCTTGCGAATCCAGCCAGGCGTTCCAGTTCACGGGGATGCATTGTGGGCTCCCCGCCAGAGAAGACCACGGCGCTTATGAATGTTTTTGCGTCAAGTATCTGCTTCTCGATCTCCTCAATATCGACGACTTTCCCTTTCTTGAACAGGGGTTCAAGACGGTCTGTCACATCGATGAAGTTCTTATTTGAGCAGTAGATGCAGTTAAAATTGCAGCCATTGAAGAAAACCACAGATACAGACCTGCCATACCAGTCTATCGTGGATACAGGGATCATTATGCCGCTAAAAACCATTGTCATTTTTATCCTCATCAAAAAGATTAAGAGTCAATAAACCAATTTCATAGAGGGCGTAATAATAAACCTTGCGCCCGGAAGTCAAGAATGGCTTGGAATTCAGGTATACATCGTTACGATGTTATTAAAACGGTTTATGAAACGGAGGTATACGAATGTCAGAAATGTCTGAGATAATAAGAAAGATGGGATTGTTCAGTGTAGGGGTATTTTCACTGACGCAGGAAAAAGTTGAAGAATTCACACAGGATATGATAAAAAAAGGGGATATAAGCAGGGAAGAAGGGAAGAAGTTCGTCAAAGAAGTTTTATCTGAAAAGGAAAAACAGATAAGTGATCTTGAAGATAAGATAAATGAAAATGTCGAGAAGGTCATGAAGAAAAGCGGCGTTGTTATGAAAAGCGATATCTCGGCTCTTGAAAAGAAGATAGAAGAACTGGAAAAGACGATAGAATCGCTTTCGAAAAAATAGAGCTCTCCCACCGTGAACCTGCTGGATAACGAGTACGCCTATGTCAAACGATATCGCCAGATCGTTGACGTGATGATAAGGCACGGTTTCGGATATCTTGTGGAAAGGTTCGGTCTGCGTCCCGTACGGTCGCTGCGCGAAAGGCTGTTCGGACCCAGACTGAAACCCGAACATTTACTGGCAATATCAGAGGCAGAGAGGCTGCGCCATGCACTTGAGGAACTTGGGGTCACGTTCATCAAGTTCGGACAGATATTGAGCACGCGCCATGACCTCGTACCTGACGAATTCATTAAAGAGCTTGCCACGCTCCAGG
>JAHIHJ010000210.1 GCA_018899795.1 Methanobacteriota archaeon | reverse complement strand
TGCGTGGGCAGGGTCTTAACTACCTCGACTATCCTGTCTGTCTCTATCTTATCCTGCGCCTGCCTTACGTGCATTTCAAGCACTTTCACGGATTTTGAGCGCTCGGACAGCTCCCCTGAAACACGCAGGAGATCCAGCGCTCTCCTGGCATCTCCGTGTTCCTGTGCCGCGTATGCTGCACAGAGCGGGATCACTGTTTCCTCCAGGACGTTGGCCTTGAAAGCCGTCTTGGCTCTTTCCTGCAGTATGTCCCTGAGCTGGTTGGCATCGTATGGGGGGAATATGATCTCTTCTTCTCCCAGAGAGCTTTTTACCCTCGGATCAAGGAATTCCGTGAATTTCAGATCGTTTGTAATACCTATTAAACTGACCTTGGCTTTCTTGAGGTCTGAATTTATTCTTGTAAGATTGTAAAGCACGTCGTCCCCTTTATCAACGAGTTTGTCCACCTCATCCATTATTATTATTGCAATTCGCCTTTCAGAGTCCAGCACGTTCTTGAATTCTGTGTATACCTGATCCGTTGGCCAGCCGGTCATGGGGACCTCTTTACCGAAATGCCTGGCAAGAGACGCCAGAAGCCGGTATTGTGTATCCACGACCTCGCAGTTTATGTATATTACTACACTCGGTATACCGTATAATTCCCCGGTCCTTTCAAGTTCCTGTCCCACGTGTTTTGCGACAGCCGTTTTTCCTGTTCCCGTTTTTCCATATATTAACACATTTGACGGCGTCTCCCCACGCAGCGCTGGCACCAACACCGTTGCGAGAGCCTTCACCTGATCGCTTCTATGAGGAAGATAATCTGGCGTATATGTTGAGCGAAGAACTTCTCTGTTCTCGAAGATATTGACTATCGTCAGCATATCTTCAAAGATTCCCTTTATTGTTATTGTTCCGTTATCCAAATACTTCGACCCTCCTTAACACAAGCTGCAACGGAAGGAAAGGTATTAAGAGTTTTGGTAAAGCCCCCTTTATTTCAGATGGAAAGATGAGGCATATAAAACAAGCATTATAAAGATTTGGCTCTACGCATATTTGTTTATTTCCTTGTTATATACATGCGTCTATACAACAGCTCTTGAAATCTTCATGTAACCCCTTTATTTCCACTGGAACACAGCCCGTTATGACCTACCCCTTTGTTTCGTGTGGAAGTCGATAACCAATATTCCACGGATTAACCAATATTCCACGGATGATAGATAATACCAGTTAAAACCAATGTGTCCTTCTTTGGCATTAACAATATATAACAATTTCGGTTTTTACAAAATATAATTTTTAACAATCACTAATCTTCACAAAAAGAGTTTCTCCAGACGATTTCCATCTGAAATAAAGGGGTAGGTTAAATTCGCATTTCCCGGTTGTTCAGAATTTGAGTCTATCTATCCAAAGGAATCGTTTCCAGTTGGCTGGATAAGCCCCAGATCAATGTTCTTGTATGCAGAGGAACATTCGGATCATTCCCGATCTCGTCGAGTCTTGATACCACCATTGCGGCACGGGTCGAAGGAGGGGACTTCTCATTTGAAAGCGTAATTTTCATACTATCCGCGTTGCGTCTTATGTTCTTCGGGACAGAATCATCGTTGACGATCCTGTCAAGTACATCAATGCATTGCCTTATTACTTCGTTCGGGTTTGGCGGAATGTTTGGCGGAATGATTATTGCTCCATGTATGCTCCATGTATATTACCTATATAAAATAAGCGTGCATAATTGAACTGGTGCAACAAAAGACTTTCGGTGATCAAGGTGATTTATGAACGATATTGATGAGAAACTTAAAATGCAGAGAATAACAAGACTCCTTGAGAAAGGCGGAACCATGCTGGCAACGTCGCACGGATGCGGGGCTCCTATGTTCAGGTATCAGGGAAAGGTGCTGTGCCCGGTTTGCGATACAGGAACAGGGGAGGAGAAAAAGATCTCAGTAGAGCCGGATGCATCAGCAATGCCGCCGCGGGCAAGGAAAGAGAGCGCTCCTGAAATCCCTTCCCGGATACAGGGTGATAGTGGTCAGATCTCTGTAATGACAAAAAAGAAGATACAGGAGATAGCCGGGAGCCTTGAGAATGAGACCGACCTTCACAGGACCAAAGAGAAGCTGGAATGCATTGAGCTGGGGATAAGGATATTGAAATTGATGGATTGAAGTAAGGTGAAGTAAAACTCTCACATTCGAGAAAGGGTTTATGACAGTTATATTTTCCTCACCTCATCCTTTTCTTCATAATAAATTCAGACAATCTTTTCTTAAGCTGCATATATTCCACATCAGAAAGCCTGGTCGCCGTAAGTGTAGAATCCCTCAGGAAACATGGCTTTGTTATCTTGCAGCACCAGGTCATGCTTCCGAAACAGGTCCCATCCCCCGGCCCAAGAGGCGTCCCCTGTGTAAATCCGATCTTCAGCTTCATGAACTCCTCGGCGCTCATGCCTGCCTGTTTCAGCGCGGCGTGCAGCGCGCACGGCTTGACCGGGAGGCAGCAGAAAGCAAGCGCCCTCATGTCCCCGCCGCCGCAGATGTGCTTTGGCGCGTTGTACCAGCCTGTCATGGACTGGACAGCACTGATCTCATCCACAAGACGATCGATCAGATGGGGATCTTCAAGCAAACCGCGCGCCACTGAAACCATATCAGCCCCATGAGAGAACATCTCTTTTGCGCTCTCAAAGTCCACTACTGAGTTGTTGCCGATTATGAAAAGGTCGGTGAAATTGCGGACTCGTTTGATGACCCCGACATCCATGCCATCCTGGTGCATGGCATCAATATGTATGATATCCGCTCCCGCCTTCTCGATCGCTTTTGCCAGTTCAACATCATTGACCACGTTCGCCCTTGTCTTGACCGAAAGCACCACGCCGGTCTTCTTGATCTCACGGATATACTCGCACAGCCCTGGAACGTCTCGTAACAAAGCTTCTCCTGCGCCAAGCTCCAGCATCTCCGGTTGCCTGCAGTGCGCGTTTATTTCAAGTATCGCGCCTGAATCCTTTGCCAGGCGAGCAGCCTCCACGAACGGTTCTAACGATGCGGCGCGCACATTGACAGCGATGCTTGTTAAACCCTCGGAAGCCTTAAGTTCCTTTTTAAGGAGATCCATCGGATGATCAGAAACAAATTCTTTTCTGCCTCGCGCAAGTTCTTTCCTTGCAGCATCGTTTGTCCTGGCATCCAGATTGAAACCTCCAAGCACTACAAGTCCGGCATTTGCGAACTTTGCAGCGAACCCGGAATCAGTTATTCCTGCTATAGGGGCAGTGGCGATGGGATTTTTCAGGGACGCATAGCCGATCTTAATATTGAACAATGGTTTTATCACGATAAATCCTCATAGATTAGTTTCAGGATTTCCCTTACAGATGTTTGATTATTTAAGAATCTTACGCAACAACAATTTTTTCTTATCCCGAAAACAATTTCATAAACTTTTTATATCTATAGTCCTTTTTAAACAATTAATATACAAGGTGGTCACATGACAACAAATGGATTTCTTGATAACTATTTACCGTTCGCGATACTGTTAATAATCGGTATCGTCTTCGTGGCAATCGCTTTAATGATGTCAAGGATAGTCAGACCGAGCAATAAGACAAAGGTCAAACTATCTACGTATGAATGCGCAGAAACTCCGGTCGGAGATGCCAGGATATACTACAATATCCAGTATTATCTGATCGTGATCGTCTTCCTTATTTTTGACGTAGAGGTCCTGTTCATGTACCCCTGGGCTGTGCAGCTGAGGGAGCTGGGATGGCTCGGGTTCATTGAGATGGTGCTCTTCATAGAAGTCCTTATAATCGGTCTTGCTTATGCATGGAGAAAGGAGGCGTTAGAGTGGACCCAGTAACGATAGACACAACAAAGATCAGGACGACCAAGAGGAAGCCAGAGACCGCTCTGGAGAAACTTGAAGATACAGGGATGATCAACACCATTCTTGCAGCAAAGGACAGGGAAGGGTTCATCCTTTTGACCACTATCGACCAGTTCATCAACTGGGGGCGGTTAAGCTCTTTATGGCCTGTGACTTCAGGTCTTGCCTGCTGCGCCATCGAGATGATGGCTGTTTCCATGGCGCATCACGATATCGCACGTTTCGGGATGGAAGTTTTCAGGGCAAGCCCGAGGCAGGCTGACCTGATGTTCGTCGCCGGCACTGTGACAAAGCGGATGGCGCCCAGGGTAAAGCAGCTCTATGAGATGATGGCTGAACCAAAATGGGTGATCTCTGTAGGAAGCTGCGCCAACACAGGAGGACCATATCACGAATCATATTGTGTGTTAAAGGGCGTGGACAATATCATTCCCGTGGACGTCTATATCCCGGGATGCCCCCCGCGCCCGGAGGCGTGGCTGTACGGCATCATTCAGCTCAGGCAGAAGATAAAGAACGAAGGATACGGCGTAAAATGGGGGCTCAATAAATGAACTCGGCAGAGGAATTAAAATATTTGCTACCTGCTTCAGTGATCAGTGTGGGTGTCCAGACCAACAAGCCGCTTGCGGTCATCAAGAAAGAGGATATATTACAAGTGGCAGAGAAAGTAAAAGAGATGGGATTTGACAATCTCTCTGTGATAACAGGCATGGATCGCGAAGACAGGATAGAAGTGATATATAATTTCTTTTCATATAAGAAAAAACAGAACCTTGTCCTGAAGGCGATTCTCGACCGCACATCTCCATCAATCGATTCTGTTGTATCTTTCTGGAAAGTAGCGGACTGGCTGGAACGAGAAACTTACGACCTTGTCGGGATAAAGTTCAACGGTCATCCGAATCTTAAAAGAATACTTCTCCCAGAAGGATGGATGGGGCATCCGCTAAGGAAGGATTATGATATGAGCATCGAGCAGTTCGTGACGGTCGGCGAGGACGGAGAAGATATAGTAAGTACAGACGGGTCGAACCTGTTGAGGGGTGAGTAACATGGAAACAGAGACGTTTCTTTTGAACGTGGGTCCTGTGCACCCAGCCACACATGGTGTGCTGCGGTTCAAACTGAGAATGGACGGCGAGACAATCAGGGACTGCCAGATAGTGGTAGGCTATCTCCACCGAGGTACGGAAAAACTCGGAGAGATGAAGACATATCTTCAGTTCATCCCGTACACGGACAGGCTGGATTATATCGCAGCCATGCCCAATAACTATGCCTATGTCAGAGCTGTTGAGGAGCTTGCTGGGATAGAAGTACCGCAAAGGGCAGAATACATCCGGGTCCTTGTGATGGAACTTAACAGGATAATTAACCACCTCGTAATGATGGGCTCGCTGCTTCTTGACCTTGGCGGCTCAACCATGATAATGTACGGGTTCAGGGAAAGAGAGAATGCTCTGCAGCTTTACGAGAGTCTTTGTGGCGCAAGGATGACATTCAATTATATCAGACCCGGCGGGGTAAGGGAAGATCTCCCTGACGGCTTCATACCAAAACTCAATGAGTTCATAAAGGACATGGAAAAGCGCATCGTGGATTATGAGGAACTGGTCAATGGCAATGAGATATTCCTCATGAGGGTGAAGAATATCGGAGTAATAAGCGCCGAGGAAGCCATCAATTGCGGGATGACAGGCCCGTCAATGCGCGGTTCTGGCGTGGACTATGATATAAGAAAAGAGGAGCCCTACTCCATATATCCAGACCTTGATTTCAAGGCATGCATGCGAAGGGAAGGCGACAGCTTAGCCAGGTATCTTGTAAGGCTGGATGAGATCAGGGAAAGCATGCATATACTTAGGCAGATAGCAGATACCATACCTGAAGGAAAGGCCGTGAACCAGAAGTACGGTATAGCGCCCAATACAGGCGCGCCAACTGCTGTCACGTCATATTTCCCGCGAATATTCAC
>JAHIHJ010000209.1 GCA_018899795.1 Methanobacteriota archaeon | reverse complement strand
GTAGCCAAACCCCGAGACTTCGCCGAGATTCTGATACGATATCAGCCCGCCAAGTGAAATAGAGAGTGCTTTTATCAGTTTGCTCAGGTTAAAATCCGTTGTTAAGCCAAGCACATCTTTTATCTCTCGTAAAAAATAGGTGCTATATATGTTTCTCAGTACAGTCTTTTTTTCTTCATCGGTCTTTGAGATAGCCACTCTGGGATATCCGCCATATATCAGGTATTCGTTATAAACTTCATTCAGCATTTCAATAAGTGCAGCGCTGACCTCAGGAAACCTGCCTTTTTTGTCCAGATGCGCTTTAATAGCCTCTTTTTTCTCAAGATATACCTTGAAGAGCTTTTCGTCTTTGTATCTCAGGAACTCTTCGAACGAAAGCGGGTACAGGTTAAAGACAAATATCCGCCCGACAAGGTATTTTATTCCGTGTATCGTCAGCCCGGGCGCAGAGGAGCCAGATATCAGTATTTTTGTTTTCGGGTAGTGGTCATAGATATATTTCAGCTTCTTCCCCCCTTCTTTTGCATACTGGAATTCATCGATGAAAAGATAGTGGTTGTTCTTTGCATAAAGTTGGGCGAAGGTTTTCTCATCCTCCACGAACAGTTCAAGTGTCTTTCTGTCCTCGAAACTTATGAAGACCGCATCTTTCAGGGTTTTGAAAAGATGCTCCATAAGGGTGGTTTTACCTGACTGGCGTGGACCGAGGATGGCGATTATTTCGGGAGTGGTCAGATATTCCTTTATTGTCTTTTCAAGATCTCTTTTTATATAATCCATAATTTTAACCCTGCTGAAATTTATGATTTGTAAATTATGGTAGTGATGGTATTTAAGGATTTTCCAAACTTCCTATTCTGCAACAGGATGACAGGACTTCTGGTGCAGCGCAACGAGCATGTTCTTATCAGAGTCAAGCGCCTCCCTGACAGCCTTAATGAATTCAGGAGATTTGAATTCCATCGTGGATTTTCCGGAGCCTGGGGCGCCGGTGATGGCGATACGGAGCATAAAATTACCTGGATAAGGCTAAATTTAATGTAATTAGATTGTTCCTTATTTCTTAACTAATGAATACTTTCACCCCGGATAGAATCACTATATATAGAGAGAAATAATCATTAAGATTTAATAATGTTGCCTTTGATATCAGCGTTTTCAAAGGAAGTGTCTCAAGAGAGGAATAAATCGTGCAATGCAGTATATTCAGAGAAACAGAATACAATAATAAAGCGAACAACGATCAAATTATTAAACTTGGTAAATACCACTCACATGGAGTTCAAAACACCAAGTTTGATGCGTTCTCCCAGAAAATTCTTAACATAAAACACGATAAACCGGTGGATGATGATATTATTTACTTCATGGAACAATTGCGTAACATTATTTCGGACACTGAAAAATATGTTATATGTGTTATACCGAAACATACTTTCGGAACGGCACCATCTGGTATCAGGACAATCGCTAAAGGACTATGTAATCCACCGATAATTGATGGAACAAATGTAATTTATCGGAGTAGAGAGGCGGATAAAAAATCTACCGGTGGAAGCCGTGATATTAATTTAGAAATAGAGTCACTTTCGGTGAAAAATGATTACATTATTAAAGACCAGCAAGTTCTTCTTCTGGATGATGTTTCAACAAGTGGATCATCATTAAGAGCGGGAAAGTACATATTAGAAAATGCCGGAGCCGAACTTGTGGCTATGTATGCACTTGGATTAACACAACATTAATGAAGCGGTAATATGAAACCAATATCTATACTTGCTCTGCAACAAATCCCAGGTGTTGGATCAAAAACGGTTGAGAAAATTCTCGCTCTTTCTGATTTATCAGAACCAACGTGTCATAATGACTTAATTGAGATGCTAAAAAATGCGAATGTTGAGTTCGGAAGAATAAACATACCAGACCCTCAAACTGCAAAGATTGCCTGGGATAAAGCTCACGAAATATTAAAACTTTCGGAACAACATAATATTGAGATTATTTCAAGAGAAAGTTCATACTATCCTGAATGCCTTTCATTGATTGCTGACCCACCTGTCTTATTACACGTTAAAGGGAATATCAAGGCTTTAAATAAAAATAGTATCGCAATCGTTGGTACAAGAAAACCATCCGGTTACGGCAAAACTCGAGCAAAAGAGATTGCAAAACTTTTTGCAGACGAAGAATATGTTGTTGTCAGTGGTTTAGCGGAAGGAGTTGATTCAGCGGCACATATGGGTGCTTTGGAAGCTAACGGTCTAACAGTAGCGGTTCTGGCACATGGATTAGATACCATATATCCTTATACAAATAAACCACTCGCAAATGCCATCGTCAAAAATAATGGTGCACTAATTTCAGAATATCCATTGGGGACAAAGATTTTCCGCAGTTATTTTGTGGAACGTGATCGTATTCAAAGTGGTCTGTCTTTGGGTGTACTCGTTATCGAAACTGGTATAAAAGGTGGCACGATGCATACTGTAGGATTTTGTGAAAAACAAAATAGGGTACTCATTGTTATGAAACATCCAATAAATTTACTTGATACAACAAAACAATGCGGTAATACTCAATTGATTACTGATAATCGAGCTAATATTGTATTTGATACAGATGATAATGTGGTTTTAGCAAAAGGCATAATGCAGAAAAAAAAAGATGAATTATTAATGCTAAAATCCACCCAGCAAATAAGTCCAGTAGAAGAATTGGAACAAATAAGAATGCAGACCTTCGAATCAATTATAGCAGATATGTCACCGAATAAATATAATTTAGGATATGAACTACCAACAATAGAAAAATCAAAGGATGAAACATCTGTATTTGTTCCAGCAAATAAATTAAGTCCATCTTCACAATATATGGGCTATGCGCAACCCCCGAAGAGGAAACAAAGAAATAGAAAAATCGATGAAAAACAAACAAGAATTGGGGGAAAATTATGAAATGTCTTATTTTTGACTTGGACCAAACACTTGTTGATTCGCAATGTATCGAGCATTTAAGAAGACTACGACAATGGGCTATTGTATATCAAAAAATTCCTACAATATTAGCATATGAGGGCATTGATGAAATTTTATCAATGACAAAAGATAAAGGTATTAAAACTTCAATTGTATCATCGAGCCCTTCAAGTTATGCGTATCGAATAGTTCGACATTTCGGATGGGAATTTGATGCAATGGTTTGTTATCATGATACAACCTCACATAAACCCCATCCTGCGCCATTTATCGAAGCAGCACATCGTTTAATGATTGCAGAAAGAGATTGTTGGGCAGTAGGGGATCATCCAAATGATATTATTGCAGCAAAAAGTGCAGGCATGTATTCTGTAGGGGCACTATGGGGTTCGCTTGATCAAGAGTCATTGAAAAGAGAAAAACCAGATATATTATTTGATAGTGTATCATCATTTTGCCAAGCGTTAAAGGATAATTTTTGAAAAGTTGAAGTAACAAAATAAGGTCTAATTATTATATATGAGGCAAATTCCCGTGATTTTGCATACCTGAATGGTAAAAATCATAGTTTTGAATTTAAAATTTAAATCTGCAATACATTTAAATACATCGTAAATCCATTTACAATCATGGGCACGATCACAGTAAACGTCAAAGACGATGTTGAAAAAGAATTCCGAAAACTCGTCCGCAGCATCCACGGCGCCAGAAAGGGTGAACTTGGAAAAGCGCTGACAGAGGCGATGAAGAAATGGGTCTACGAAAAGAAACAGGAAAAGACAGCGCAGGAAGCACTGAAGCT
>JAHIHJ010000208.1 GCA_018899795.1 Methanobacteriota archaeon | reverse complement strand
TAATGTTAAATGAATTTATTGTATTATTAAAAGTCTCTTCGTACATACGATATAACTCATCCTGGGAGCTATATGTGAAAATATAAGCTGTCCCATTTGCGAAAAAGGCTGTTTGTCTCAATTTCCACCCAATATCTTCCCCAATGAGTATATCATACACATTGATATTATTTATAGAGGTTGTAGTTTCATTTAATATTGGTGTACCAAGCAGTCTTCGCTTGAATTCAGTTTCAACTTCCTGTAAATCGGTTGCTGATTTTACAGTGAATTCTATGCGCACTGAAACTTCTGATTCGTAATCATTCCCTTCTAATTTTATTTTGGCATCCTTTCCGAATGATATGACCTTTTTCATATTCTCATCTGGGAAATCTACACAATTTATATTAGAATTTACATAATCGCGTAATGGATCACATTGTTCAACATCTTTATCTACATTGATAAAAAATTCCCAACCGTCTGGATACTCAAAACCAACCCCGAGTTTATCGTCATAAACATACCCTTCAGTTGATAGCTGTCCTGATTCTGGTTCTGTTGGTAGGATAGGGATTTGTAGTGGTTCTGCCACTTGTATTTCTTCTGGAGGTTGTTTGTATGTATTTAACAAAATCCATGAGGCAACTACTATTATTACAATCCCTGCAATACTCTTTTTTTTGTCCCTTAAGATCGCATATAAAATAAGAAACGAGATACTAATAGGTATCAATAATAAAAATAGTGGTAATGCTATTGCATATCCAAATCCGTCATCCAATTTATTCATCTCCTTAATTAATTTTATTCGGCTTAAACCTGCACTGCTAACATATGAATATATCCATGTCGTCTTACATCATGATGCAAATCAAGGCTATGTATCGTCAGTTAGAGTGGAGGTTCTTTTTTCATTAGACACCGGCACCCATTCCACGGGTTTTGAATTTTCTGCTTTATTATAAGGCATCACTCTCTGGACAATTTCTCCAGTTACAGGGATCCAGCCATGTTTTTTTCCTGTAAATTCAGTACAAAAATTATCCCTGTAATTATTGAAAACCAGGTTACCAGCCCATAATTGATTTATTCCATATAATGTTACACAAACTTGAATATTAGCCTTTGGAGCTGCCGTATAATCAGCATAGATGTAGCTTTCGTATTTCTGCGTCAGGTTGAATTTTGGATAAAGGAGAGGCACAATATCAGCAGTGCTCGTTATGTTTATGACGTGTCCAGAAGTCCACGATGCCTGGAATTCCTTATATCCCCTCATAAATGAATGAACGTCTCCTTGCATTGTATCGTCAGTTTGACCGAAACCAGGTGGTGATAACCCGATCTCCTGATGTAATTCCGGCTCGATCTTAATTGCACTGATCTTTAACATTTTTCCATGTTCAGTTTCGATCATACTGAGATCCCAGCCGTCAGGGTTCCCTGTATTTTGAATTATTGCCTCATCACCCAATTTCGATCCATCCTTGAATACAGGGAGTGGAAGGTAAAAAGTCGGTTTTTCAAGTTTTGAATCTGTGGAAACTTCTATATTGAAGTTGTATTTACTCATAACCGATGGATCAAGGGACATTCCTCCAATGCTGAATATGACAAAAACAATTGCACCGATCAACACTATCACAATTATTAAAGGTGTCACAACTGCGATCAACGACCTGGTCGTGCTGATCTTATGGACTTTTGTGCCTCCTATTACTGCCATGTAGATCATGTATAGATCGGGAAGGATGAACAAAAAGGGGATCCAGCTAAAGACCGCTACTGCACTGGAATATGCAAGAAGCCTCACAGTGCCTTCATACGTGCCCTTTCCACCCAGGATCTTAAAGAAGATATGGATAATAAATCCTCCGATGAAAATACCAATAACACCAATTACGGGCAATAATATAATGTAAGATAATATCCAGCCCACCCCTCCAGGGGTGGAACCCTCTACCAATGTGATTATCGACATGCCTATGCCTGCGATCAGATAACAAATTGCTGCGAACTTGACCGGATCTGCGTACCCACCTATAACAGGCATCTGCTCAAAAAAATCGCCAGATGTTTTAATTACTTTTAACCATGTATTCTTAAGATCATTAATCATTTTGTTCATATTGATCCTCTTTTTTCATTAATAAGTTCTCGCGTTACTGGGAACGAACCCTGGTTTTTCTGAACCGCATCGTAACAGCTCTTATCTGGTGTCACCAGTATTTGGGACTTCCCGTTGATACGATTTTGCCAGCATTTTATTTGTCTTTATGACATTTTGTGCGAACTCCGTATTTTCCGGTTTTGCAGCTTCAAGGGCGTCAGCTTCGACCTGCCTTACTATAACAGCGCCATCAGGTACCGCTTTTCCAGAAGCGATCTTAACCCCCCTGACCAGGGCTCGATGAGAAACAAAACAATCATCGCCTATTGAACAGTCAAAAACGACAGAGCCAAAGCCAATAAAGCAATTCTTCCCGATCTGTGCCGGTCCGTGAACGATGCAGCCGTGGGAGAGGGAGGTATGATCTCCCAGTACTACCTTTGTATTCGTCAAAGCATGGACTATTACGTTGTCCTGGATATTGCAGCCGTCTCCTATAATTATGGCAGAGCCTGGCTCATCGGCGCGAACACTGGCATTTGGTGCCACAAATGCCTGCTCTCCTATTACAACGTTGCCTGTTATTACGGCTGAGTCGCAGAAGTATGCGGTTTTGCTTATTTTCGGCGTGTTTTCTGATACAGTTTTTAGCGGCATTTATCCTCATTATGATTTTATATTAGTAATTATGACAACATATTTAAACCATGCTGTCAAATTTTTATTGTTTTATTTCTACCTATCCTGATCAAAAAAGGCAGGAATATCAGGGCGATTATAATTACTGTTAATCCTGCAACTGCGAAGCTTGCCTGGAAGCTGTACTTATCTGCGATCAGCCCGCCAATGAAGGGACCTACTGCAAAACCCAGCGAGCCGAACAGGTTAAATCCACCCATAGCAGTGCCGCGTTTTGCAGGATCTGCCAGGTCGCCTGCTAATGCTGCGGATGGGGGGTACATGAGAGCGCCTACTATACCGCCAAATATCATAATATATGCCAGCATCGGAGGCTCAACAATGCCTACATTTGCCACAGTTATCCCGTATAGTATGGAACCGACCACTAATGGAGGCACTCTCCCTATTTTATCTGATATCGCCCCAAGGGGATACTGAAGCAGGGCAAAAGGTATCAGG
This sequence comes from Methanobacteriota archaeon, assembly GCA_018899795.1. The sequence continues at coordinate 1,283 of JAHIHJ010000208.1, read as the reverse complement.
AACGCGGCCATGTACATGCCGATAGTTCCTGAATCCATGCCGTATTTCATAGCAAGCATGATAGGAAAAACACCCACAAAAAAGCCAACAGTAAAACGCTCCACGAATGAAAAAGCGAAAGGTATGAATATCCTTTTCTCTTCCCGAAGCAGCAGCAGCGCATCCTTCAGGGATGCTGGCTTTGACTCAAGTTCCCGATCTTTGAGAAAAGCAGCCGCGATCCCGGCGCCAATCAACAGCATTATCGAACCAAAATACAGGGGAAAAAAAGGGTCGATAGCGCCGATCCTCCCGCCCAGTGGAGCGCCAAGCGCATTGCCCAGCGCCATACCCATACCCAGGATCCCCATGCCTCTTCCATAGTGTGTCTTTTTGACAATATCCAGCACTGATGTCATAAGCAGGGAAAAAGCCATCACGGTAAAGCTTCCTTCGATAAACCGAAGCGCCAGCAATACAGGCATATTGGGCGCAAGGGTGAGGCTGAACATGAGGATAGCATTACCAAGAAAACCGATAATAATGAATATTTTTCTCTTCCCCATTCTATCTGATAAGCCGCCCCAGATGAGAGCGAAAACAACATAAGCTGAAAGGTTTGCTGATACAAAGAGGCTAGTCTCTGCCACGGATTCGACATTGAACCTCTCCATGACAAAATCTTCCAGTACAGGATATATGAGAGTAACGCTGAACATCAGCAGGAACGTCAAAATACCAAGCAGGTATATCTCCCTGAGGTTTTTATTTTGCAGATATAGTTCCTCCTTTTCCGTGTTTTATTCAATATATGATAAAGTATTTAACTTATTGGAGAGTTTTTGACGCGCTCATTCGTTTGGTATTATTTGATAAAGAGACACGATGGAAAATCTACTTATTCAATCAGGAATCCTTGTTCTATCCCTGGGGATTAATAATTTTTGCAGAGAAACTGATCGATGCCTCGGCAAAGCTTGCAAAAGCATTTGGGATTTCTGAGGCAGTATTGGGTCTCACGCTTCTTGCATACGGCACATCGCTTCCTGAGTTTGCGGTCTCATCTATCTCTTCTATCGGATCCCATCCTGAACTCTCAATATCAAATGTTTTAGGGTCCAACATATTCAATATCGCCTTGATCATCGGTCTTGCTGCTTTTATCAGGCCCTTCTCCATAAAAGAAGCGCACATGAGAGGAAGGGATAATTACATTATGGTTGCTGTAACCATTTTGCTTGTGGCTCTTCTTTTCTTTTTCGGAGGTATAAACCAGACAACAGGTTTCATAATGGTCTTATTGG
>JAHIHJ010000207.1 GCA_018899795.1 Methanobacteriota archaeon | reverse complement strand
TACTTTATATGATTTATAACACATTTAGGAATTAAATATGCCATAATTCAAATAAATCTATTTATGCAGGATCATTATGCCCTACGCAGCAGCAGATAGAAAGGAATTTATAACTCGCTCCGGTATCACTCAAGGCGCCAGAGTACTCGATTTCGGCGGGGTGCTATATGAGGAACTGCCATCAGCAGTAGCAGGATTAACAGCCAGGAAGCAATTATCGAATGCTGTCATTATCAAACCAACTCTTATACCGTTCAAAGATGCGGTCTTTGATGCCGTGGTATCATACCACTACTTAGATCTGATATCCAGCGACCTCATAGGTTACGTATTCAAAGAAGCTGCAAGGACGCTAAAGAAAGACTCAAGTTTCTCATTCATGGTGCAGCTATGGGCGCCGCAGAATGAAGCGCAGCGGTCAAGCCTGTTCTTCAATGAGCTTCTAAAAGCAAGTGGAGCCATATATTCCCATGAATTCACTGACATCAGCAGGGAGCTTTCCGACTCTGGTTTTAGCGATATCACTGTCGAAACGATAAAACGGGATATAATAATACCCCATGATTTCGTAAGGTCGCACCTGATACTCCTTGGCAACCTCGTGAAAAAAGAACGGGGCGTCGCAGGCATCAAGACCCCTGCAAAACAGTACTTCGAACAGGTCAAACAATACGGAGAAGCCATGCTCCCGGCTCTTCACTTCACGGCAAGAAAAATATGAGAAGAAGACATCTTGAGATGACGCTGGAGAAGCTTTCAGGCTTTAAAACCCCTGATCCCCTGAAAGAGCAGTACGCAACCCCTGCAACGGTCGCGGCAGAACTATTGCATTTTGCTTTCATGAGGGAAGACCTTTTAGACACGGTATATGACCTGGGGTGCGGCGGAGGCATCCTTGCCATCGGGGCAAAGCTCCTGGGAGCAGAAAAGGTTATAGGTTTTGATGATGATAGAGACGCACTTGAGATTGCACGGGCAAATGCAAAAAAGCTCGACGTGGACGTCGAGTTCGTGTGCAGCGGCATAAACGAAATATGTGGAAAAGCGCATACAGTAGTTATGAATCCACCATTTGGCGCCCAGGTAAAAGGAAGCGACCGCCCTTTTTTGAGGAAAGCCCTCGAATTAAGCGAGGTGGTCTATTCCATACACAACGCCGGAAGTTTGGAATTCATAAAAAAGTTCATAAGTCCTGCAGTCATAACGGACTATCGAATTATCGATTTTCCTATCAAAAGGACATTCAGATTTCATAAGAAAGAAATACAGGTCATTAAAGTTGAGATATACAGAATAGAGAAAAGATAGAGGGATTATTATTAGAATCAAGAGAAAGAAAGCCACAACTAGAAGAAAGCTTGTAAAAGGCGACGTAAAGCCAAAAACATATAAGAAAGACGATAAAGGGTTTGAAGAGAATATTGAAGAAGATATCGAGGTAACTGAAGAGGATATCGAGACGACCGAAGAAGGTGTCGAAACGACTGACGAAGGTGTCGAGACAACTGAAGAGAATGTTGAAGAGACCGAAGAAGAGGCAGAAAAGACAGAACTGAGAGAGCCGAAAGAGCAGCAGGTGGAAAAACCCCGCAAAGAAAAAGGAAAGATAGTGCTGCCAGGAGAACTCATCGGGACTTCAGAGGAGTTCATCCCCAAAAATGGCGCTTTTGAAGACAGGGGAAATATATTCGCTGCAGCCACGGGATACGTGAGAATTAACGCTAAGGAACGTTCCATCTCAGTTGAACCTGTTACGAATGTACCCCCCCATCTTTTGGTAGGGGATATCGTTATCGGACGGGTCACAGACATAAAAGAATCTGTGGCGCTTGTTGAGATCGGAGGGATAAAAGGCATGGGCGAACGCGAGATCGTGAACGCTGATGATGCCGCTATACACGTTTCCAATATCAAAGATGCGTATGTCAAGGACCTTTCATACGAATTTGCGCCTCAAGACATAGTCAAGGCAAGGGTACTGGACCTGCGGAACATGCGCCTCTCTACCGTGAATAAAGAACTTGGTGTGATGAAGGCTTACTGCGGGAACTGCAGGACAGTGTTGAAAAGAGAGAATGATAAACTTAAATGTCCCAACTGCAAAAGAACAGAAACGAGGAAAATGTCATCGGATTACGGGACTGGAATAATTTAGGTGAGAACATGGAACTTACGATAGTAAATAAGACGAAAAACGAGATCAGTATAAAAGTGACGGGAGAGTCGCATACTCTTTTGAACACGCTTAAAACAGCTTTACTTAACAACAAGCACGTGGAGATAGCCACTTACGATATCAAGCACCCCACGATAAGCGAACCTATACTTTTTGTGAGAACAGATGGCGCCGACCCCATAGAAGTGATGAAAAAAGCCTCAGGGGAACTTGTCAAGGAATGCGATGAGTTTATCAAGCTGTTCAAGAAGAAGACTAAGGATTAACTAACGCCTTATATTCCTCATCTATCAGGTTATCCAGGGCTACGCCATGCTCCAGCGCTATCAGTATGGCGCTGACCTCTATTTCAACCAGCTTTGAGAGCTCGTCCTGTTTTTTATTTATCAGCGCTATCACTTTGCGTTTATCCATGCCGGTTTCTGCTGTGATGCGCTCGATTATCCTGTCAAAGATCGAACGCTCCTCCTCATCGAGAACACCCGGCTTGAATCCCTGAGGAGGTTCTACCGAGGATAGATCAAATGCAGGACGAATAATGTCCCCCTCTCTTTTTATGAGTCCGGCTTTCTCTGCCTCCAGAACAACTTTTTTTGCCTGCTCAGGAGTGAACCAGTTAAGGTCAAAAGATAGCGCCAGCACGAACTCGCTTTCTTTGAGTGAGTCTTTTCCCTTTCTTTTGAAAGGAACAGAAATTGTATATATCAGGTCTGTCATTTCGGGGCGTTCTTTATTATCTCATCAACAATGGTGTCTGCTATTCTTCCGCATTCTGTCCTGCCCATGCCATCTATGTGGTGCACGTTCATCGTGAGTATCCCGGTTTCGAGCCGTGTTCGTACGAGGAATGAGTCTCCCTTGAACGGTACGCGATCGAACTTATCATCAAGGAATGAATATTTGAGGGTTACCTTAAAATCTATAGTCCCCTCGTTTTTTACATCAGTGAGCACGGATCCTACTGTGTCTTTATTGAGTGGGAAAAAATTTACGCTCCTGTCAGTGATCTCAATGCTTATGCTTCTCTTTGCCTGGACTGGACGCCCTTTCAGGTCTGGTGAATCGGTTATGAACGTCCCGAACTGCCCGTTGATAGCGGCTATCGTCCTTACGATATATGGAAGGTCTTCCCGGAAATTGTATTTTCTCTCAAGTTCTGGCTTAGGAGGAAATTGATGATATATGCGTTTCATATTATTTCTGTATAATCCACGCATCTTAAAAGCTTTCTGCTATGTATTAATTATCCAGGTGGTGTATTTAGAAGTATATGAAGTACGATGTCGCGGTGATCGGCGCAGGTCCAACAGGTGCCATCACATCTAAATATGCCGCATGGAACGGGGCGCGGACACTGCTGATAGAAGAGCACTCAAGCATAGGTTCTCCTGTCCAGTGCACAGGGCTTATCAGCAAAGCTGCGCTGACGCAATGCGAAGTCGGGGAAGGCAGCTTCGTCCTTTCCAGAATGAAGGGGGCTTTTGTGTATGCCCCGAATGGAGATGAACTCACCATCCGGGGAAAAGATGTTATGGCATATGTCATCGACAGGAAAATATTCGACAGGGAGCTTGTGGAACGTTCTCTTGATGCAGGCGCTGAACTCATGTTGAAGACGCGTTTTATGGGGCTGCATAGTGGCGGAATTTCAGTATTATCAAGCGGTGTGAGAAAAGATATCCAGGCAGATATCATTATCGGGGCTGACGGCATTATGAGCAGCGTGGGCAGGGCAGCGGGGCTTCCCAGGTGTAAGAAATTCCTGTCAGGGATACAATTCGAGGGCCCATATAAAGCCAGAGACCCGGAATTTGTGGAGATATTCACGGGAAATAAGTTCGCGCCGGGTTTTTTTGGATGGGCTGTGCCTTTCGGGGGTATGGCACGCATTGGTCTTGCCAAAAATATGGGTGATAAGTCGGCATTGCATTATCTTAATGAACTTATTAAGCATCCCGTGCTTGCTTCAAGATACAGGGAGTCGCGCACAGAACATGTGGTCGGGGGCATACCCCTTGGTCCGCCTGAGAGAACGGTAACTGATAACGTGATGCTCGCAGGCGATGCTGCAGGACAGGTAAAACCAACTTCAGGAGGAGGAGTTTATATGGGCGCGGTGTGCGCAAAGATAGCGGGCGAAGTTGCGGCGCGGGCTTCGCGAAAGGAAACTGGTATTGAAGAGTATGAAAAAAGGTGGCGCAGCGCGGTGGGCAGGGAACTAGCGCTGGGGATGGTCATTCATAAGAGCCTGGGGAAATTAAGTGATGAAAACCTGAATGAGTTCATAGCGTTCCTGAACCGTCCCGGGATGAGTGAACGTATCACAGAATACGGCGACATGGACCATCCTTCCGTGCTTTTAAAGGAGCTGCTCAGGGGCGCGGATAAGATGCGGCTTGTCAAACTGCTGGGAGTTGCGTTCAAGACGCTATTTTGAACAATGGATATGTATATATAATTGTGAATGTACATTTTATTATGAACAACGGTAGTTCCAGGGAAAATATTAAAGTTGGATCAAGCGTGGGAATCGTTTTAAAGCAGGACCAGGGGAGCGGAAAATTAACCCAGGGTATTGTAAAGAGGATTTTGACCAATTCTTCATTTCATCCGCATGGAATAAAGGTTGAATTAACGGATGGCAGAGTTGGAAGAGTAAAGGAGATCCATCCAAAAGTCCCGGGATGAGCCTTCCCCCACATTTCGACCTATATCATAAGCAGCCCTTTTTGCCAGTCGTTGATTATCCTGACAGCAGTCCTTGTTTCATCCACCTCACCCTTTTTCTGGATGTAGTTGCTCTGTCTGCCTATGAGAAGAAGCGCATCATAGGAATCCTGTCCTTCTATTGTGACATTATAAAATGATTCCAGTGCAGTCTTGTTATCAGCGCAAAATTTCTCAATTATCTTCATTGCCACGCCTGTGGGGTCTTTAAGGTGTGTCGCATCCTTCACAGCAAGAAGACCGAGTATGGTCTCGTCGTTCTCATCAAACGGTATCACTCCCGGAGTATCTATGAACCTGATGCGCGATCCAGCCTTCACAAGCTGCTCTCCTCTTGTGTGACCTGATATTGATGATGTACCAGCGCTGTGTCTCCCTGAAACGGCATTTATCACCGATGATTTGCCTGTGTTTGGATAACCCACTGAACCCACCAGTATATCGCGCCCTTTTATGGCTGCAGTTTCAAGTATCTTGTGTCTTAACATCGTTGTCCCGAACTTGTTCTTACTGGAAATAAAGATCGTTGGGGCGATTTTTGACAGGCGGATCTTGGTTTTCTCAAGGGTTTCCTTTGATACAAGATCGCATTTGTTGATGACTATTATGAACGGCTTCCTTGAACG
>JAHIHJ010000206.1 GCA_018899795.1 Methanobacteriota archaeon | reverse complement strand
TTATCTCGACAGGGTCAAAAAGACATCCGCAATCATCCATGATCTTTGCTACGGCATCGTCATAGTTACCTTTGACAGCTATTATATTGTTTTTCTTCAAAAGACCGATTACTTCTTCAGGATTCGGGCCATGTCCCACAATGTCGCCTGCACATATTATGAAGTCTGTGTGGTCCAATTTTTCAAGGACAGCCTCAAGCGCTTCATTATTCCCATGTATATCTGAAATAATTCCAATATTCATATATTATCACCTAAATTATTTTACTTCGTATCCTTGATGAAATCCATTCGATCCCCATCACCATAATAAAAATTACAACGAGAATAGAGAGGATTTCCTGGTATTTGAAAAGTCTCATGCTGGTCAGCAACTCGAACCCTATTCCTCCCGCCCCTACAAGCCCCAATACAACAGAAGAGCGAATATTAATGTCTAATCTGTAGAGTGTGGTTGCTATGAAAGAAGGGAGTACCTGGGGAAAAACACCGTAGACTATCCGCTGGATACTGTTTGCTCCCACTGAGGTAATAGCTTCCAACGGCAACGGATCTATCTCTTCCACTGCCTCTGCGTAGAGTTTTCCAAGCATGCCTATGGAATGAACTGCAAGTGCGAGTGTACCTGGGAAAGGTCCAAGACCTACTGCTGAAATGAATATCAGAGCAAAGACAATGTCTGGAACACTGCGCGTAAAAGCTATTATGCCCCTTGATAGTATATATGTCACTTTATTTTTTGACATATTCCTTGCTGCTATGAATCCCAGAGGTATGGATAAAATAATAGCAAAAGATGTACCAAGAACCGCCATCTCTATGGTCACAAGAGCAGGCTTCAAAAGCTTTGGGAAACTCTCGATATCCGGAGGGAACATCTGTGATATGAAATACCATATGTTCGGAAGCCCAAAAGCAAGATCTCTCAGGGAGAAATTCGTGTCATAAAGACTCCAGATAACGAATATTAAAAAACCCAGCAGCAAAAGCCAACGGTTGTTTTTTTTAACAAAGACATTCAACTTCTGCTTCTCCGCAATAAGTTTGATGTTTCACGCCGTAAATTCTTTCCACAACGTCATCTTTTACTGCACTGCTGCTTCCATCAAAAATAACCCTGCCTTTACTCATACCCATAATCCTGTCCGTATAAGTCGTTGCATAATCTACCTGATGGAGAGTTGACAGTATGGTTATCCCCCTCTCTTTGTTTATCTTTTTCAGGTATTTCATCACAGTATTTGCTGAATATGGATCAAGACTTGCCACGGGCTCATCTGCAAGCACGATCTCAGGATTTTGAACCAGCACCCTTGCAATAGCTACCCTTTGCTGCTGTCCCCCGCTTAAATTTGAGGCTCTTTCCAGTGCTTTGTCTTCCAGTTCAACGCTCTCAAGGGCTTTATATGCTTCTTCAATATGCTCATCATTAAACCCACATATTGCATTCCATGGTGATATATAGCCGAGCTTCCCCGTAAGTACATTGTCCAGTACAGAGAGCCTTTTCAAAAGCCCGAACTGCTGGAATATCATGCCAACCTTTTTACGCACATCAAGAAGCTCTTTGGAGCCGCACTTCATGACATCTTTCCCTCCATTCAGGTTGATTCTACCCGAAGTCGGCTCAACAAGGCGGTTGATGCATCTGAGGAATGTTGTCTTTCCTGCACCGCTCGCACCCAGTACTCCAATGAATTCTCCCCGCTTTACATCCACGCTGATGTTATCAACGGCTCTACAACTGCCGTATATTTTTGTGAGGTTTTCGATGTGTATCATTTTACTTGATCATCCCAAGATTTACCGCTGCCTGTCTTACCGGTTGGTAATCCTCTTTTGAGGCAGGCACGTATTTTGAAATTGCACCATAGCCGCCAAGGACTTCATTTGCATTTTTTGCCTCGTGCATCTTATAGAAGACATTTCTGATCTTTTCTTTTGTGCTTTCAGGGAGCGTGCTCTTATAGACGAGGGGCGAACCGGGAATTGGGTCCGATGTCCATATTATTATATTCTCCTCTTTGCTTATGACGCCCTTTTCTACCATCGGCCCGTAGGTCACATCAGAGTCTGCGCCTGCCTGCACTTTTCCATTTTTGATTGCAAGCTCTACTGCATCATGCCCTCCGGCAAACATGAGGTTTTTAAAATTGGCAGGATCAATCCCCTGACTTAGGAGATATCCTTTGGGCATCAGATGTCCTGATGTAGATGCCGGGTCAACGAAGGCGAAATTTATATCCTTGGCATTTGCCTTCAGGTCTGCAATGCTCTTGATCCCTGAATTCTTACCTGCTACTATGATACTCTTATAGGTAGTAAGGCCACTGCTCGTTCTCACACCTACTGCGAATGGCTCAATCGTCGGATCCTGACTTTCAGCAAGGATATAGGCAAAAGGTCCAAGATATGCAACGTCGATCTTTCCAGCCTTTAAAGCTTCAACTACTCCGGTATAATCAGTGGCGACGAAAGCCTCAACTTTCATTCCTGTGCTTTCTTCAAGATATTTTACAGTGGGCTGAAACTGTTTGAGCATCTTTACCTGATCCTCTGCCGGAATTAAGCCTAACTTCAGCACAGGATTTTCTGTAATTTCTCTTCCTAAACCAAACCATAAGCCTCCAAGAATAACCAAAACAATTATTCCTACAGCCACTGATTTATAATTGAATTTATTGTTCCATTCTTCCATAGTCATCGATAATTGAATTTATTGTTCCATTCTTCCATAGTCATCGACCAATTTATACTCACATAAGATTATAGATTTTATCTCTATAATCTATATACACTATATATTAAAATGAGAGTCTGTATCAGTTCATCTAATAAAGATATACGGTTATTTATGAACTAAACTGTTCAGGATAAAAGTTTGGTGTTGTCTGAACACCTTCAAATCTTTGTTCTGGATAATAATGGATTATTGCCGGGGGCTTTAAACAATATCTTAAATTGCAAAATTCTCTGATTTGTGCAAGGCTTTTCAGCGTATCTTCCCTCGCCGAATTTTTAACCTCCAGAATCAAGTTTCTTGTGTTTGTCTTTCGTATGTTTTTAAATACTTCCCCGAAATTTATTTTTCCTTGTCCTAAAGGAAGATGGCGGTCCCCGAACATCGTTGCTTCAGACTCCAGAACACCGAAGTTATCATGAAGATGCATCTGATGTATAAATCCACCAAGTTCAAAATAATCTTCTATTGATAACCCATATACATTGGAAGCTATAAATGCATGACCGATATCGAGATTGATCTTTAAATTTTCTGAATCCACCATTTCAATTATACGGTAAATTTCGCCCGGCAACACACCAATTTTATTTCCCCCCTCCCTGTCAAACAGGTTTTCTAAAAGGAGGATGACGCCGTATTCTTCGGCAAGACTACATATCTGAATTAGATTAAGAATATTCAAGTTAACACTTTTTCTTCCTCCATTCAGACTGCCCGGATGAACAACTATATATCCGGCTCCTATTTCTGCAGCGACCTTGACGACTTTTTCCATAACAGTGAAATTTTTTTCATTATTAGTTGAAAAATCTATCTTTATCCCCTCAATCTTGGAATCGATGTGCGGGGCATGGATAGTAAATTCAGTGCCAAAAGATGAGGCAAGATAGGCAGTTTTTGACAATAGTTCCTTCTCTTTTTGTTCATCTAAAAAATCCATTCTATCAAGACCAAGTTCAATGATATCCACTTCACATGGATCTATGGCGCCTCCAAAATCTTTTATCTGAGGAGAGTTTATGCCTGTTTTTATATTCATATTTACAGCTTAACGCTATGTGTAAATATACTTTATCTCAATAATCTATATATTATATAGAAAATCAGTATAATTAGATTTCCTATTAAAGAACTGCAATCATTCTCTAATCTTTTCTGGCGAGTACTTTACAGCCAGCACCCTTATCACTCCCAGCACAAGCAGCAGCGCCGAGAGAGCAAAAATAGTTTCATATCCAAACGATTTGGAATAAAGCCCGACTGTGACCTCACGCATAGCTATTAAAATCGTGACATCGGTTATGTCGGTGAGCTTTATCCTTTCGTGTTTGGAATAGTCTGCAAAGGTCTTGAAGAATTCGATTACTATGAAAAGCGTGAGAACATTAGTAACTATTTTGTTAAAGCCGCCCTCAAGTGAATCTATAGCAACAGAGCGCAGATCAAGTAAAATCCGCAGCATCCCTGCGATAAGTACCAGTATCAGTACATACAGGATGATGGTAACAATAGAGTCGATAACTTTTTTGAAAAATTTTGTGTGGTCTATCACTTAACCACCATCCAGAGTGCAAATAAGAGAAGAAATATCATCAGGAAAAATTCTATTTTGTTAAGGCTTTGCATTCTCAGATCACAATTCAACCGGTTTGGTTATTGATGTGGAGCATATATGATATTCTTTGGCTATTGCATTCGTTGCTTCCGCTAATGCATCCTGTGAATTCGATCCATTCACCACTAATTCCTCTCTTTTTTCGCAGATGTATATCAGAATGTCGAGTGTATTCATAATCTCAACTCTTCCTACTTGGCAGCAAATCCGCCGCGCAGGAACAGGTAAATTTCCTTATCTTCCTGATTCATTTCCATAAATCCCTCCTGGGACGAATTATTCCATGTGTCGCAAGAGATGGATTTTTTTGTAATTTGTTTCTTTTCTTTCATTTCTATCACAATATCAAATCCCACTTACAGAGTTATATAATTTATCACAATAATCTATATATGCTACATAAAATCAGTAGAAAAACCTTCTTTTGCAGCACAATTCTCAATCTGTGTTCTCATTCCATTTTCTTTTACCCTTTACATTCAGGATAATTTCACCTGATACTCCAAAAAAATACGATAAAGGTAACCCGATATACAGCGCCGCACCAATCAATCCAAGAGCTTTGGTCCTCTTTGTGGTCTTATCTATTTCTGAATACAGTATATCCTGGCTTTTCTCTCCCCTCAGGGAATTGTAAATCATCTTAATGCTCTCTATTGCTATTTCCCTGCTCCATGAAATGCATTCTGACAGGGGCGTTCTGCTTCCGCCAAAGGATGTTTTTCTTTTAAGGATCGATTTGCGAAGTTCCTCAGAAGTTCTTCCCTCAAAAATCGTATATCCGTTACCTATCATATCAAGCGAATGGGCATCGCTGCTCCCCAGCCATGCCATTTTTCCGGGAGAGAAAGTCTGTGCCATCAAATTAGTGTAGGCATCGCGGTGGCAGGCGTTGAATACTTCCACGCCGTCCAGTTTTAAATAGCATGCTTTTTAGCGATGATGGCGCCCTGGATTGTATTATGGTCTGTTATGCACAGGACATCAAGTTTTTTTCTTCGGGCAGCTTCGACTGCTTTGGCTGGTTCTGTAATAGATTCAGGGAAACGAAGAAAAGAATATTTTCCAAACCCTGAATACCTGGTGTGTACGTGAATGTCTGCTTTGCCAGGATGATTCTTCTGTTCGATATTTTCCATGCAGAACAATTATTACATTAACAAAATAAAGATTACCTCAATAAAATAT
>JAHIHJ010000205.1 GCA_018899795.1 Methanobacteriota archaeon | reverse complement strand
CAGAGAGATTGAAATCCGCAACTGCTTTCCCCTTAAGACCTGTATTTTCTCCGTATGTTATGCCGTTATAGGTCACATTAACGCGGTACATGCCATCGATAAGGTCGCTAAAGGCATAATCCCCGTTCTGATCTGTTGACGTTTCCAAAAGTTGCGTAAAATTATATACCATGCCTCCTTCCTGGCTCTGCGTGCCGGTAACACTGTTCAGTGTGACTTTCAGGTCGGCAAGCTTTTTCCCGAAGGATGCCACATTGCCGCTGATCTCTGCCGCTGAAGCGGCATTCGTGAAAATTACCAGTATCAGTAAAATTGAAAATATTTTATTCATGTTTTTCTTTCTCCTGTAAGAATTTTTCAAATTCCAACTCAAATTCCTCGTTCTCATCCATTCTCTTCCTGCTGATCTTATAGACAACAACCCCGCCCACAATGATCCCAACAGGTAATGCCAGCCAGACTATCCAGTCAAATCCCTCTTTCGGAGGTGTTGCAAAGACTTCCCTTCCGTATTTAGCTTCAAGCTCTTTGTATATCTTGCTTTCCGACATCCCTTGCGCGACCATTCCACGGACTGTTTCTTTCATCTCATTCGCGCTATCCATCGGACAATCGATGACCAGCATTGTACACCCGCCGCCCTCAGGGCAGTTCAGGTTCGAGGTGATCTCTTCCTCTGTTACAGCCAGTACAGGAATAGCAAGCACAAGCAGGAAAAACCACGCTGCAATTATTTTATTCATCATATATCCTCCTCAGCAATTGTTTTATTGTCTTGATTTGTATTTATATCGTAGAATGTTCTTTTCGGTCTTATGGGCACAACTGTTGATATGCATATCAGGATCCCGGCTATGAGTACATAGAATCCCCCGATCCACATCAGGAACATCCAGGGCATTACCTTGATCTTGACAGTAGCGCTGTCAGCAGTGATAGCCTGGGCTGAGAAATACAGGTCGTCTATGCCAACGGTGTACGCCATGGGTTTAACAGTTGTACTTTCCTGTTTTACATAATGGTACATGCGCGCTTCGGCATTTGTCAAAATCCTCTCACTATTTTTATAAACATCAAAATACGCAGCCTGTACATCTTTATTTCCTTTGGTGTACTGGTCGATACTCGTAAGTTTAAAATTATAATCGCCCAGACTATATGAGCCGCCAACTCTCATGTTGAATGTCTGAGTTTGCTCGTATATGACAGCGCCTGTAGCGCTGACGATGATCATGAGAATTGCAATATGACATATATATCCACCCAATGTACGGCGGTTATTCCAGAACGCCCTGTAAATATTCTTCAAAGTCCCTGCATCCTCAAGTTTTTTCTGCCTGTTAACGATCCTCGAAAAATCTATAAAGTGAGTGGATATGACAAGCACAGAGCCTGCGACCCCTGCAAAAAGGGCATATATATCACGGATACCAATAGCAAAAGCGATAACCATTGCAACTACTGCTGCAACTATTGGTTTTGTAAAATTTCTTTTTAGATGGGAAATAGAAGCTTTCCTCCATCCGATGAGGGGGCATATCGCCATAAGGAACAGGAGCGCTATGCCAAGCGGCACATTTACCTGGTTGTAGAAACTCGGACCTACCATGACCTTGTAGCCGCGGAAAGCTTCCGAGAGAAGGGGGTATGTGGTCCCCCAGAGCACGGATGCGGTGGCAGCAATGAATATCCAGTTATTATAGAGGAAACTTGCTTCCCGTGATACAAAGGATTCAAAGACTTTTTTGCTCTGTATCGATTTGTATTTCCATGCTACAAGTATGAGAGTTGCAGCAAGCACCACGACCATATAATTGATGTAATACGATGCAGTGACCGATTGCCCGAAGGTATGGACTGATGCGATGATTCCGCTCCGTGTGAGCAGGGTCCCATAAATTACGAGTTCCCAGGTAAAAAGGATGAGCAGGATATTCCAGAATTTCATGCCGCCTTTGCGTTCCTGTATCATAGTGCTGTGATAGAACGCTGTCATCGTGAGAAAGGGCAGGAACGAGGCGTTCTCGACAGGATCCCAGCCCCAGAAGCCGCCCCAGTTCAATACTGTGTATGCCCAGTAACTCCCGAACAAATTGCCAAGAGCCAGTCCAAGCCAGGCCCAAAGAGCCCATCGGCGCGCGGGGTATATCCATGTATCGTCTGAAAGATAAATTCCAGCGACCATCAAGGCGAAGGGAATTAAGACCCCGGCGTAGCCCCAGAAAAGCGTGGTGGGGTGGAAAAGCATTCCAGGGTCCTGAAGCATTGGATTTAATCCGTTCCCATCCGCTGGCATGAAATCAAGCATCTTGAAAGGACGTGAAACCGTAAGAAGCATATAGAAGAAATATGCAAGAGTGACCAAAATTACAGGCATCGCATGTTTTATCAGGTTGTCGTAGGATTTTCCCCGCGCCGCGATTATCGCAATATAAATGGATATCAGCCATGCCCAGAGCAGTAGGGATCCGTCGGAGCCTGCCCAGAACGCGGAGATGGTATATACCATCGGTAAGTCAAGGCTGCTATATATCGCCACATATTCATACTGGAAATTTCTGGTGATGAAGAGATTGAAAAGCCAAATTGAAGCAATGGTGGTCAGGACTGCTAATCCTATGATGGCTATCCTGCCACTGTCGAAGAGTTCATTTTTCTTTTTCCATAT
>JAHIHJ010000204.1 GCA_018899795.1 Methanobacteriota archaeon | reverse complement strand
GGCAGAGAATACGATTTTAATAACAAAGGAAGGAGCAAAAACACCTGTTGAAATCATCGGATCGCTCATCAAAGACGATAGAGCGAACATCATCGGTATTGTGCTGGTTTTTTATGATATCACCGAACGCCAGAAAGCAGAAGAAACACTCCGCGAAAATGAACGTCTTGTGTATGCAAGCAAAGCCAAGAGTGAGTTTTTAGCCAACATGAGCCATGAACTCAGGACTCCTTTGAACGCTATTATCGGTTTCTCAGAACTCCTGCAGCATAAGATACCGGGAGAGCTGAATGAAACACAGTTTAATTATGTGAATATTGTTCTGAAAGCTGGCGATCATCTGCTTAACATCATTAATGACATTCTTGACCTGAGCAAGGTGGAAGCTGGAAAGATAGAACTGACCATTGAAAATATCTCCGTTCCTCAAACCATAAATGAAGCTATAATTCTGCTAAAAGAAAAGGCAGAGAAGCATAATGTAATAATTAACAAAGAACTCGATCCCCAACTTGAATTTGTTGATGCAGATAAGCAGAGGATCAAGCAGATACTGTTCAATCTGCTCAGCAATGCAATAAAATTCAGCAAAGATGAAGGTGGGGTCATAACCATTAAAGTCAAAAAGGAAGGTGAAATAGCGAGATTCTCAATGTCTGATACAGGCATAGGGATCAAAGAAGAAGATAAGATAAAATTATTCAAAGAGTTTCAGCAATTAGAGTCAGGTGGCACCCGGAAATACGGAGGTACGGGATTAGGACTTGCCATTATAAAGAAGTTAGTCGAGTTGCACGGAGGGGAAGTTATGGTAGAAAGTAAATTCGGTGAAGGCAGCACCTTTACATTTTTGCTGCCATTGAGAGAGAAAAAAGGTGAGATAAAATGACAAAAGTGCTTATAGTGGAAGATGATGACATCAACATGATATTGATTTTTGAGATACTGAATGCCTATGGTATTATGGTTGACGGGGCAGAGAATGGAAAAGAAGCTATCAAAAAGATTGAAAATGAGATCTATGATCTGATACTAATGGATATAGAGCTGCCTGGCATGGATGGTATCGAAACGACAAGAATAATAAAAACCAGGCCAGAGTATAAAGATGTGCCAGTAATAGCACTAACAGCATACGCGATGAAAGGAGATAGAGAAAGATTCCTCAAAGCCGGTCTGGATGATTACATACCAAAACCAATACATGTGGACGACTTTATGGAAAGAATGAAAAAGTATATCAAATTTGTTGGTCTCCGTTCGTGAAACCTTAAATGAGGCTACCGTTCTCATAAAAGAAAAGGCGGCAAAGAGCAAGTACGGCGAGGGAAGCACATTCACGTTCACGCTGCCGCTTGAGGCGAAGAAGAAATGAAATGTGAAAGTATTTCTTTCTATGGAATTATTATCCTGTATAAAGGGAAAGTTTTTTAAATTAGTGTACCTGTATATAGGGTATGAATAAAGAAATTATTAAAAAGCTCATAATTCTGGCGCAGGAGCGTGAGGTCAAATTAGCACCAAGAGAGATGGAAATAAAATTCGCAGGAAAAATAAACAGTATAATCGGCCCCCGAAGAGCTGGTAAAACGTTTTTTATTTACCAGAATATGAACGAGCTTAGAAATAATGATCTTAAAGATAAGATAATTTACATCAATTTTGAAGACGAGAGACTTTTACCGATCAAAACAGAAGATCTTGACATGATCTTAGATTCTTATTACGAGCTCTATCCTGAGAATGTGGGTGAAAAGCTGTATGTATTTTTTGATGAGATACAGACAGCGCCGCACTGGCAGCTTTTTGTAAGGAGACTTTATGACCAGGAAAACATGGAGATATGCATTACAGGTTCGAGTTCAAAACTGCTAAGCAGGGAAATAGCCACAGAATTGAGGGGAAGAACTTTAACATATTTCATGTTTCCATATTCTTTCAAAGAATTCTTGAAAATAAAAGGCGTACATCTTGAAAGGCATTTTGAGCACAAACCCGTGCTTTATAAAATAAAAAAGCTGCTTCATGAGTATGTAGAATTGGGCGGGTTTCCTGAAGTCGCAGACAGGGATAGTGTGCTTAAAATCAAGATCCTGCAAGAATATTTTGACATGATTTTTTACAAAGACCTTGTGGAAAGATATAAGATAAGAAATATGG